>JAYTFI010000681.1:0-6823 GCA_043734485.1 Acidimicrobiales bacterium
GGGCACTGCCAGTTCGGCCGTGGCATCGGGGTCTTCGAGCCGCAGCCCGTACTGCTGAATGGCCGCCAGGTGGGCACCACGGGCAATGAGCACAACGTCGTAGCCATGCTGGAACAGTCGTCCGCCGATGACACCACCAACACCACCGGCTCCGAGGATCACGAATCGCATCGGCTCAGCTTCGCGCCGAGCCCTCACCCACCAGCGCGCGCCAGCACTGCTCGGTACACATCGACGTACGCGTCGACCATCCGCCCCCGATCGAAGCGGGCAACGGCGTCGGCCCGGATCACGGATCGATCAAGTGCGTCCGCTCCGTCAACGGCCGCTACGGCTGCGTCGATCCCATCCACCACGAAGCCGGTCGCTCCATGGTCGATGAGCTCCCGCATCGACCCGCGATCGAAAGCGATCACCGGTGTACCGCACGCCATAGCCTCGGCCACACTGAACCCGAACGGCTCGTCGAAGTCGATCAGGTGCAGCAGTGCAGCCGCAGCGCCGAGTACCGACGCCCGCTCGGTTCCGCCGACGGGCCCGACGAAGCGGACGTGCTCGCCGTCGATGTGCGGTTGGACCTCGGTGCGGAAGTAGTGCTCGTCCTGCACGATGCCGGCGATGACCAGCGGCCGACCCGCGCGTCGGGCCACCTCGATCGCCACCGCGGTGCCCTTGTCAGGATGGATGCGGCCGAAGAAGAGCAGTGCGTCGGTGGGTGACGGATGCAACCCGAAGGCGTCTGTGTCGATGCCGTGATGGATGGTCGCCGCATAGTGCAGCGACGGATGCCGGTCGGATTCACTGATCGACACGTAGCTGCCACGATCGTTGTAGCGGGCATAGACGGGCAGGATCCGCTCCGACGAGAACCCGTGGATAGTGGTCACCACCGGGGTATCGACCAGCTCGCTGTAGGTGAGCGGGAGGAAGTCGAAGCCGTTGTGGATCACGTCGAACTCACCGGCCCGCTCGAATGCGGCGGCGATGTGGAGGCACTCCGCCACCTTCGGCTCGATGCTCGCATCCTCGGACCAACCGGAGGGCACCACCGAACGGAGGTGCGCGGAGGTAACCGAGTCAGCGGTTGCGAACAAGGTGACGTCATGACCCCGCTCCACGAGCCCCTCGGCCAGAAGGGAGGCGAACAGCTCCCACGGCCCGTAGTGGCGGGGCGGCGTGCGCCACGAGATGGGTGCCAGCACCGCGATGCGCAGCGGGGGATGCGTGCGCGTCGTCATCGGCATCGTCATCGGCATCGGAGCCGACGTCAGGACACCGCCTCCATCGAACGGAGCAGCGCGGCGATGGAGAGCGTCGCGATCGAGATGCGATGGTCACCCATCGCGTAGGGCAGCACCAGCGTGTCGCCGTGGGCGAAGCCGCCACACGAGTAGATGACGTTGGGAACGTACCCGTCGCGCCGATCCATTCCCGGCGCCAGGATCGGCGATTCGGTACGAGCGAGCACCTGCAGCGGGTCGTCGAGATCGAGCAGCAGCGCGCCGAGCGAGTAGGTCCGCATCGGCCCGACGCCGTGTGTGAGCACTAGCCATCCGGACTCGGTCTCGATCGGCGAGCCGCAGTTGCCGAGCTGCAGGATCTCCCATGATCGGGTCGGCGCCTGGATGATCTGTGCCTCCGGCCAGCAGTGCACCTCGTCGGAGAACGTGACGGCGTTCGTCTCGCGATCGGCTCTCGACAGGGCGGCGAAACGGCCATGGACGCGCCGCGGGAACAGCGCCAGCCCTTTGCCGACGGCTCCGGCGCCGGCCACCGGCGATGCCGTGAACTTGGCGAAGTCCGTGGTGGCGAGGAGGTGCTGCGCGATGTTCGTGCCGTCGAAAGCCGTGTAGGTCCCGTAGTAGATGACCTCGCCGTCATCGTCGGTGAAGCGCACGAATCTGGCGTCTTCCATGCCGTGGCGCTCGGCCGGGGCCTGCGGCCAGAGAACCCGCTCCGAGATGCTCGTATCGGCGGGGAACTCGACCCAGTACGACGACTCGGCGAGGTCGCGAAGGTTGGCGATCGTTGCCGCTGTCTCGCGTCGGGTCGCAACCTCCGAAGCAAGCTCCTCGATGCGCGTCTGAAGCGCTGACGAGTCGAAGCGTGCAGGAAGCGGGTCGAGAACGAATGCCGCGTTCTCGTGGTCGTCATGCAGCGCATCGAGCTTGGCGTGGAACACGCCACGGTGATGCATGCCCGGTGTCGAGCCGGCCGTCTCGGCGTACGGGCTGGGGTCATCGAGCGTCACCACGCCCGTCGACGTGACGCTGCCGGTGCGGAACCCGATGGACGACCGGTGTCCCTCGCCGATGCCACGGACGCTCATGACGAACGCCGCATCGCCGCTGCCGTTCTGCTGCGGGTGCAGCACAGCGGACGGGTTGCAGATCGCTGCGCCTTCGATCGTGTACTCGTTCGTGAAGGACGCGCCGATCAGGAACTGGCGCGCCGTCGACAGATCGATCGCCGAGTCAATGCGCGAAGTCACTACTGCGGCGTGTTCGCTGAACACGCGATGCAGATCGCGGTGCCGGTGCGAGAAGCGGTCCCCCACGTCTTTCATGGCCGCCTCGACCTCGGTCTGTTCGAGCTGCAGGATGCGTTCGATGACCGGTGTGGCCCGGGAATCGCCAGCTCCGACGTCCTCGCGTCCGGGCACGAACAACCGAGCGATGACACGGTGAAGGTCGGGCTGCAGGTCGATGCCCGTCTCCGTGACCAACCCGAGCGCCGTGATGGGATTCGTCATGCCGGCGCCAGGGCGCGGGCGCGCTGCATGGTCGAGATGAACGCAAGGGTCGATTCGGCGCCCTGGTTGAGGTTGACCCGTTCCTCGTGGAGGCCGTCGAAGCCACCACCCGAGATGTCGTCGTACATAGGGAGTCCGGTGTCGTTGTTCCCGGCGAACCAGTCCGCGGCCAGCGCCACGCCGCGCAGCCAGAGGCCGTGACCGGTGACTTCACACGCGCGCGTACAAGCATCCGCCATCGCCGCGACTTCGATCGGCTGCTGGTCGAACTGCGGACCGTCGGTGCCCGGCCCACGGCCACCGACGCCGACGACGGAAAGGTGACCGTCACGGGTCTCGATCTCGAGCAGCCAGGCCAGCATCGCCAGCCCCCGAGCGGTTTCACGAGGTCGATCGAGAGCTACACCACACGCGATGACCGATTCTGCAAGCGCGGCGTTGGCATAGGTGAGCCGAGCTTCGGGCCACGGCCACGCGTCCGACAGCGGCGGTCCGACGAGGACAAGCGTGTCGTTCAGGAGCGACCGAGCGGCGATGTGCTGCGGGTCGGACCGCAACACGGCGGCCGCACCGAGTGCTGCGAAAGCCATCGCCCGGGTCCATGGCGAGCGTTGCCCAGCACCGCGGTCGAACCCGATCTGCGCCGAGCGCCGCACGGCCGGATCGGCATGGCGTGCGGCGACGGTGCCGAGAGCCCAGAGCCCCCGCCCCCAGCAGTCCTCGACGCCGGCCTCGTCGGTCCACAGCCCGCGTGCGTCCATCCGGTTGCGGGTCCGCCCGTCGGTGTCCTGGGCTGCGAGTACGAATCCGAGTGCGAGTCGGGCGAGCCGACGGGCTGTACCGGTGTCGCTCTCGCGTGACACCACGACCAGCATGCGGGCGTTGTCGTCGGTGCACAGCCCATGCTCCACCCGTCGATGGATGCCTTTGGCATGCTCGAACAGACCATGCTCGTTGCTGAGCCGTTCAAGATGATCGAGCGTGAAGGCGATACGAGCGCTCACATCGCCACCGGCTGGCAAGTCCGTAGGAGCTCGTCCGATAGCGAGGCGTACTGGGCGGCCACGGACGACCAGCTGAGAGACGGCGCGAGCCGAGTGGCCTCGGCGACCATCGAAGCAAGCCGGTCGCCGTCGCTGACGACCGATCTGATCGCATCGGCCAGCGCCTGCGGGTCGCCATGAGGGACCACGATTCCTGCACCGCTGGCGAGGAGCTCGACGGCGTGTGGGAACGCCGTTGCGATCACGGGCCGGCCGGCGGCAATCGCATCGACCAGCACACCCGATGTCACTTGGTCGCGTGAGTCGTACGGCAGCATCACCACCGACGCCGAAGCGACGAAACCGGTCAACTCCGGGAGGTCACGATAGGTGTCGTCGAACGTGACCGAAGCGGCGACACCACCGGCCAGCATCCGGGTGATCAGCGAGCGACGGTACGCGTCGCCGTGTCGGGCGTACACCTTCGGATGGGTGACCCCCGCCACGGTGTAGCGCGGCCGCCGGGGAAGATCGCCCAGCAGCGCTAGTGCGTCGATCGCATGCTCGATGCCCTTGCCCGGGCCAAGGAGACCCCATGTCAGGAGCTGCGGCCGTCCGACCGTGTCGGCCACCGCGGCGAGCTGGTGAGCGGTCGGGTTGGCGGCGCCATGCGGGATCGTGACGAGCTTCGCGCGGTCGATCGGGTACGAGGCCACCAGCCGATCGTGCGCGGTGCGAGTCATGACAACCACCCGGTCGGCCATCCGGGCAATCGTGGCCAGAAGGGAGCGCTGATGCGGCGTGGGCGCCAGCGGAACCGTGTGCAAGACCACGATGGTGGGAACCTCGATCGCCCGCAGCAGATCGACGACCTCTTCGCCGTCGGCGCCTCCGTAGATCCCGTACTCGTGCTGGATCACGGCGACGTCGCAGCGCGACAGCACGGCCGCCGCTTTGCGGATCGAAGCCGGTTTCCCATGCACGAGCTCGGCTGCGACCGGCCGTTCGATGGTCGCGGGGTCGTCACCCTCGTCGATCCGGACGACATCGACCCGGTGCCCAGCCTCGATCAGGCCGACCTCGAGAGCAGCCGCGAACGTCGCCAGTCCACAGATCTTTGGCGGATAGGTACTGACGAGGCCGATTCGCTGGCGTGAGGCGATTGCGGAGTAGGGAATGCGGCGAGCAAACGGGGGGACGACGGACATGGATGCACCTCGAATCGGGGGTCGAGACGTCGGGCCTGCACGGGGCGACAGCGCTGCAGGCCGTCCTGCCCAAACGAGGCGACTCTCCCAAAGAGAACTATCAGTCTACCCCGGGCTCCCGTCGGCGAGGACCGATGCCGCACCAAGTGGCCGGGTTTTGGCCTCGTCGGTTGCGGGTAGGTGCGGTTTCATGGACATCATCCGCAACGACGACGGCACGTTGGTCGTTCCGATCATTCGGGGTCGCCACGACGAGGAGAAGGGCCTTCTTACAGACGACGCACCGACCACGCGGGTGCTGCACCCCGGCGAGGGCGGATACATCGAGGCTTTGGCCAATTGGGACCTCCAGCAGGTCGGCTCCCATTCCGCCACATCGACCCCAGGCGGCCGCGAAGAAGCTATGGCGGTCGTGCATGCATTGGCCGAAGATCCCGAGCACGACGTCGCGAAAGCCGTCGAATCGCTGCATGACCCGGAGTCG
The DNA here is from genome assembly GCA_043734485.1 of Acidimicrobiales bacterium. Classification (GTDB taxonomy): domain Bacteria; phylum Actinomycetota; class Acidimicrobiia; order Acidimicrobiales; family JANYDT01; genus JAYUDQ01. The sequence goes on from JAYTFI010000681.1 coordinate 5,428, forward strand.
AGCGCGGAGGCGCTGCGCCACGTCCTCGTGGGTGGCACGCCATCGGTGAAGGGTTTCGCATCTGAGGTTGCCGAGGCCGAAGGCGGTGACCCGATCCCCCCGCACACGGTCACGAAGATCATCGGCGAGGTGCTGGCCGAGGTCGACTCCTGAGTTGAGGCCGCGGCGCAGCACGCGACGACCCGAGGCGGGTGCCCGGTAGCGTCTGCCGATCGCCCTCCCCAAGGATCTCCGCCAGCGCCTGCTCGACGCAGGCGACACCACCCGCCGCAACGCCGAGCAGCTGCTGGGCAAGCGCTTCGGCGATTCCCGTTTCGCGCCGCGTCCCGCAACTCAGCGTTCGCTGGCCGAGATCCAGGCCGAGCTGGACCAGCTCGTCGGCCTCGCTTCGGTGAAGGAGCAGGTTCGTACGCTGCTTGCCTACCTTCAGGTGAAGGCCCGCCGGAGTGCGCACGGACTGGTCGATGTCCCCATCAGCCAACACCTCGTGTTCCTCGGCAACCCCGGCACGGGCAAGACCACCGTGGCCCGGCTCCTGGCCGAAGCCTATGGCGCCATGGGCCTGTTGAAGAAGGGCCATCTCGTCGAGGTCGACCGCGCCGGGCTCGTGGGCCAGTACGTCGGCCATACAGCGGTGAAGACGACCCGAGTCGTGAAGCAGGCACTCGACGGCGTGCTCTTCATTGACGAGGCCTACGCCCTGTCGCCGTCGAACCTCGGAGGGAACGACTTCGGAGCCGAGGCCATCGAGACGCTGCTCAAGCGCATGGAGGACCATCGCGATCGCCTGGTGGTGATCGCTGCGGGATACCCCAAACTGATGAACAGCTTCCTCAACTCCAACCCGGGCCTCCGCTCGAGGTTCTCGCGTGAGCTGGAGTTCAGCGACTACGGCACGGACGAGCTCGTCGCCATCACCGAGCGCATGGCCGTCGGCGGCCAGTTCGTCCTCGGCGCAGGAACCCACGATGCGCTGACGCTGATCCTCGAGTCCATGATCCGCGACGAGCGCTTCGGCAATGCCCGGGTGTCACGGACGCTCTTCGAACAGGCCATCAACAGCCAGGCACTGCGCCTCACAGAGACCCGACAGGTGCACGCTCTGGATGCGGCGAGCGTGTCGACACTCGAGGCTGTCGACTTCATCGACGCTGCGAAGCGCGTGGCCGCGCAGCAACGCAAGCGCAGCTCCTGAAGCGTCAGACGCCGTTCATGTAGTCGCGGTAGTACGTGAGCTTTCCATCGCTCACGCGGTAGAGGCCGCAGCCGTGCTTGTCGCCCTTGGGCGTGTGCGCCACCCACCGAGCCCACGCCGTCTCGTCATCACCGGCCAGCTCCACGAGCTCGAAGGTGATCTTGCGTTCGTGCATGACGTCGTTCATCTTCTGCATGAACG
>JAYTFI010000682.1:0-1537 GCA_043734485.1 Acidimicrobiales bacterium
TACTTTTACTGTCCGTTGGTCTTTATCGAATCTAAGGATTTGTGGGAGAGTCTCTTCAGGGTTTTATTGAACCAGGAAGGGAGTCTGCCATGGACGGGCGGTTTGAGGTTCGGCGTGCGGAGTTGTTGGCACAGGCGCAGGTGTCGGTGGAGGACTGGGAGGGAGTGACGGAGCGGTTGGAGACGTTCGTCGAACCGTTTGTCGGGTCGCTTACCGAGTCGGCTCAGCGGCGGCATTTCGTGGAGTATGCGTCGGGGTTGTTGTCGAACCTGGATCGCAAGACCAGCGAGGGGATCGCGTACTTGCATGATCAGGATCGCCAGCAGATGCAGCAGTTCGTCGGCGAGTCGCCGTGTGAGCAGGCTCCGTTGCTGACCGAGTTGGCGCGGCAGGTCGGCACGCGGATCGGTGAAGCGGATGGCGTGATCGTATTCGACCCGTCGGCGTTCGCGAAGAAGGGGACCAAGTCGGTGGGCGTCGCGCGGCAATGGAGCGGGCGATTGGGCAAGATCGACAACTGTCAGGTGGGGATCTACATGGCGTATGTCTCGCGTCGCGAACGCGCCTTGGTCAACCTGCGGCTGTACTTGCCCCAGGAGTGGACGAAGAGCCGCACACGCTGTCGCGCGGCGGGAGTTCCGGACGACGTGAAGTTCCAGACGCGACACGAACAGGCGTTGGAGATGCTCGATGAGTGCGGCGCGTTGCTGCCGCACAGTTGGGTCACGGGAGACGATGAAATGGGCCGTTGTGGGCCATTTCGTGAGGCTTTGCGAACTCGCGACGAACGCTCTCTGCTGGCCGTTCCGTCGAACACGCTGTTCCGTGATGCCGACGTTCCTCCGCCCGAATACTCGGGCCGTGGTCGCCATCCGAAGACGCCGTGGCAGCGCGTCGATCGCTGGTGCCGGTCGCTGCCCGAGACGGCGTGGACCCAGCTCGACGTGCGCGATGGCGAGAAAGGACCGCTGGAGATCGAGGTCACGCACCGCCGCGTCCAAGCCCGTACACCGACCGGCGGCACCGGCCCCGACGAGGTGCTGTTCATCACTCGCGAACGTCAATCGGATGGGACACTCAAACACGATTACTACCTCTCGAATGCCGACCCCACCACGCCCGTCAGCGAGTTCGCTCGCGTGGCCAAGGCGGAACACCGCATCGAAGAATGCTTCCAACGCGGCAAGAGCGACGCGGGCCTGGGTGACTACCAAGTCCGCAACTGGATCGGGCGGCATCACCACCAAACGCTGTCGCTCATTGCCGCGTGGTTCCTCAACGAGGAGACGCGGCGGGGAAAAAATCCAGACACCCGCAATGACCGTCCCTCAAGCCCGCCGACTGATCGCCGCTCAAATCGAACACCGACTCCAATCGCACACGCCCACCCACACCGCAGCCACCACCCACACCGCAGCCACCACCCAACGCTGGCTCCAACGAAACGAACTCGCTCGTGCTGCACGCTACGAAGCTCGTAATCTCCTCCCACCACTCAAGAACCAGCTCAGAACCTAAACCGGACAGTAGAATTAGG
>JAYTFI010000683.1:0-2192 GCA_043734485.1 Acidimicrobiales bacterium
GACGAGCCCCGGCCGCTTCCGGAGGAGACCGACTCCCATTGTAAGCGCACCTAGTAATGCCGCGGCGAACGCGGCAACCACACCGATCCCCCCGAGCGCGGCCTTCATCGGTTCCGTCGCCTGAGTCGGCTCATGCGTCTTTGCCGGTCTTGCCGACGTACTTCGTGACTCGCGTCGGGTTCTTCTGCTGGTACTGGTTGGTGTGCTTGATCATGATGCGGTCGCTGTCGAAGCGCGGCGTTGCCTTCGTGGACGCAGCGTCGAAACGGCCCTCGAGGACGACCGGGATGTTCGGCTGGAACAGCTCAGGAGGATCACCTCGATGAGTGATGGCGATGCGCTGTGCGTTCTGCTCGATCTCGAAGGTGACAGCGCCGTCGTTCTCGGCCACCGTGCCCTCGACGACGATGCCCTCGACGCGGAACCGCTTCGTGCCGAGGCTGTCCATCTGCGCAACGGCCTCGTCGGCTTCGCGGAAGTAGAGGGTGGCGCTGCCGAGCCCTTTGACGAGGAGGAAACCGAGGGCGATCACGATGAGGCCGATCGCGCCGAACGTTCGGTAACGGCTCATTGCGTCTCGGGTTGCTCGTCTTGCGACTGCCGCATCAGCGCGGTGGCGATCTGACGTGAGCGGACGACGAGGCGTCCGGCATAGAGCGTGATGCTGCCGATGGCGGCGATGTAGGCGGCGACGACGTAGCTCACGGTTCGGTGCTCACGGTTCGGTGCTCAGTTCGGTCGTCGGTTCGGTGCTCACGCGAGTCCCTGTGCCGACGCCGCGGCGGACGCGGTCGTCGTACTGACCTGCGGATTGCTGCGGCCCTCGGCCCGTCGCTCGGCGATGGCTGCGTCGACGCCTCCGTCGATCAGCTGGTCCTCCCAACGTGCGATCCGGTACCGGACGATGAGGAGCCATGCGTAGACCACCGTAAACGCCAAGAATGAGAACAGCATGGTGAACAGCTGCAGCCCGTGGACCTCGGGCTTCAGTAGGTCGGCCTTCAGCACTGACGCGGGCTGATGAAGGGTGCGCCACCAGTCGACCGAGAAGTGCACGACCGGCACATCGAGGAAGGCGATGAGCGAGGCCACGGCCGAGCGTCGCCCCCGGGCCTCCTGCGCGGCAGGAACGCGCCGGAGCGCGAGTACGCCGAGGTACATGAACAGCAGCAGCGCAGTGCTGGTCGTGCGTGCATCCCATGTCCACCACACGCCCCAGGTGGTCCGGCCCCAGATGGCGCCGAGCACGAGGGTCAGCGCGGTGAACACGACGCCGATCTCGGCGGACGCACCCGCCAGCTGGTCCCAGAACAGGGACCGCGTCTTCGGCCACATCCACAGCACGCTGGCCAGCGTCGTGATGCCGAAGGCGACATAGGCGACCCAGGCGATGGCCGGATGGAGGTAGAGGATGCGGACCACTTCGCCTTGACGGATGTCCGGGCCGGTGACGAACAGGCCGAGCACGACGACGATGCCGATCATGATCGTGCCCACCACGGCCAGGATCCGGGTGACAACCCGCTCGTTCATCGATCTCATGCGTGCATACCTTTCCTGCGGGTGCTCATCGGTCAGGAGTCTTCCAGGAGAGTTCCGAATGTCAGCACGCCGACGGCGGTGAACACGACGGCGAACACGGTCAAGAGTCGCACCCACGGCCACGCTTCACCAACTGCTCCGGTCAGTGCGGCCTCGGTCGCCTTGACCGCGGCAAGGATCATCGGTGCCACGACCGGGAAGTACAGCAGCGGCAGCAGGGTCTCGCGGACGCGCAGGCCGGCGGACAGCGCGCCGTAAGCGGTGCCGACTGCGGACAGGCCGATCGTGGCCAGCGTGCACGTGAGGAGCAGAAGCAGCGGGCTTCGCAACTCGGCCTGATAGAGGATCACGACACCGGCGCCCAGGATGACCTCGAGCACCAGCAGCTGCAGGGCGATGGCGGCGGCCTTGCCGAGGAAGATGCCCGCCGGGTCGAGCGAGCTCATGCGCAGGCCCTCGCGTCCCCCGTCGGCGGTCTCGATGGCGAAGCTGCGCTGCACGGCGAGCAGGGCCGCGAACAGGACGGCCAGCCAGAACAGCCCGGAGGACACGACCGAGGCGGCGATGTCGCCGATGCTGGTGCGCAGCACACCGGCCTTCGCGGCACGGGCGATGGCGGCCTTGGCGTCGGCGGTGACGGCGTCGGCCTG
>JAYTFI010000684.1:0-2065 GCA_043734485.1 Acidimicrobiales bacterium
GGCGTCATGTGGGTGGCGGTGGAAACGTCCACCATCGCCACGGTGCTCCTCGTAGGGCATCGACGCGACAAGGCATCGCTCGAAGCGTCATGGAAGTACCTGGTGCTCGGTTCGATCGGGGTCGCAACCGCGCTGCTCGGCACGGTGTTCGTGTACTTCGTGTCGCGGCACACCAGCGGTGCAGCATCGACGGCGCTGAACTGGAGCAGCCTGATCGAGCGGGCACCGATGCTCGACCGTGGCGCGTTGCGGGTCGCGACCGGACTCGTCGTGCTGGGCTACGGGACCAAGGCAGGGCTTGCGCCGGTCCACTCCTGGCTTCCCGACGCGTACAGCCAAGCCCCCGCCCCGATCGCTGCGCTCATGGCGGGAGCGGTGTCGTCGATGTCGATGTACGCACTCCTGCGCTTCAAGGCCATCGCCGACATCGCCCTGGGACCCGGGTTCCTGCGTGGGTTGCTGCTCACCGCCGGCCTCCTGTCGCTCCTCGTCGCCGCATCCATGATGCTCACCCAACGCGACTACAAGCGGCTCCTCGCCTACTCCAGCGTCGAACACATGGGCTTGATCGCACTCGCCGCGGCGATCGGCTCACCGCTCGCGATGTCGGCAGCCCTGTTGCACATGATCGGCAACGGACTCGCCAAGTCGGTCGCGTTCAGCGCTACCGGCGAGATCCTGTTCCTCACCGGCACCACCCGCATCGACGGCGTACGCGGACTGCTGCGCCGACAGCCCTTCGTCGGCGGAGTCTTCGCACTGAGCCTCGTCGCGCTGCTCGGTCTCCCCCCGTTCAGCCTGCTCGCCAGTGAAGTCGCGATCGTTCGCGCCGGTTTGTCCGAAGGGCTCGGCTGGGTCATCGCCATCGCCATCACCGTGATGCTCGTGATCTTCACCGCCGTCGTCGTCCACGCACTCGACATGCTCACCGGCGGCGAGGTTCCTCCCGTATCTGCTCCTGATGTACACATCACCTCTCTCACTGGTCGAGCACCATTCGTCGTCGGGCTGGTCGCCGCGGCGGCGATCGGCGTGTCGATCTGGCCGATCGAACGTCTGCTCCACGCCGCCGCGCTGGTGGTTGCGCGATGACCTGGTTCAGCTCACTCGACAGAGTCATCGAGACCACGCCCGCCGGGCTCCGTGACCGGTTCGTCGAACTGCTCACGAACGGGCATCGCCTCGCGCTCGTGGCCGCCCACCACGACCCGCCCATTGACGGGGCCGTCGGAGTCGGAACGATCCGCGTCGTCTACGTGATGGTCGCCGGCCCGCCCGACACCCGCCTCGAGCTCCACGTCAGACTCCCGACCGACGACGCGATGCTGCCCAGCCTCGCCGACGTGTCGTTTTCTGCCGGGCGGTTCGAACGTGAGATGCAGGACCTGTTCGGGATCCGACTCGTCGGTCATCACCAGCCGGGCCGGCTCGTGCTTCACCAGCACTGGCCCGACGGCTGGTACCCGATGCGCCACGACGCCGGCCCGCAACCCGACTTCCGCGACGAAACCCAGTCATACCCGTTCATCACCGTCGAAGGCCCTGGCGTCTACGAGATCCCGGTCGGGCCGGTCCACGCCGGCATCATCGAACCCGGCCACTTCCGGTTCTCCGTCGTCGGCGAGACCATCCTCAACGTCAAAGCCCGCCTCTGGTTCGTCCACAAAGGCATCGAACGTCTCTTCCAAGGCCGGTCACCGGACGGAGGCGTCGAACTCGCCGAACGGATCTCAGGCGACACCGCCGTCGGCCACAGCCTCGCCTACTGCCTCGCCATCGAGCGCGCTACCGGGACCGTGCCACCACCGGCCGCACAGCTGCTGCGCGCAATGCTGCTCGAGCTCGAACGGCTCTACAACCACGTCACCGACCTCGGCGCGATGGGCAACGACGTCGGCTTCGGCATCGCCCATGCCCACACGATGCGCATCCGCGAACGCCTCCTTCGGCTCAACAACGAGATCACCGGACACCGCCTCCTTCGCGGTGGGGTGTACCCCGGCGGCGCACGCGCAACCTGGCTCCCGCAAGCATCCACCCTCGCCGCGATCCACGACGACATCCA
>JAYTFI010000685.1:0-2559 GCA_043734485.1 Acidimicrobiales bacterium
GGCGGGGCCGATTGCGGCCCAGTTTCCCCGGGCGGGGCCGATTGCGGCCCAGGCCTGCGAAGATGGAGTCGTGTCGCAAGCCGCGCTCCCCTCCGCATCCCCGCCCTCCGACCGCCCCAAGGGCTTCGTCCTCCAGATACGGCGGCTCCTCGTTGCTCTTCTCGTCGCCGTTGCCCTTTTCGGCGTGTACTGGGGCTTCTCGCAGTCGACCACGCCGGTGCGCTCGACCCCCGAGGCGGTCGAGGCGCTGAGCCCTGTTCCCGGGGCGCAAACCGTGCCGAATCAGTCGACCGTCACCGCCGACCTCCAGTTCGGGATGGTCGGCGTGCTGATCATCGACGGCAAGGAGATACCTGACGATCAGGCCCACTACGTGCGCGCCACCGGTGAGCTCTCGTTCACTCCCGGCGACGGCCAGGACCTGGTCCGGCTCCCGGGTGGTCCCCGCCTGGCAACGGTCATCTACTGGCCCGAACAAGGAAGTCGCGAGCTGAACGCACACGAGTTCAGCTGGTCCTTCACCGTCACCTGACCCCCGGCCGGCAACGTTCGCCTGGATGTCCGGGTGCGCCAGCCGCCAGGATGGGCGGGTGAGCACCGCCACCTCCCCCTCGCTCGAAGGCTTCACCGCCGCTGCTGCTGCGTGGCTGTCGGCCCACCGCGACCAGGCCCCGCCCGACTACGGCGCGATCCTCCCGCCGGGCATGGTCGAACAGGGCATCGCCTGGCAGAAGCTCCTCTACGCCGCGGGCTGGGCCGGCATCGACTGGCCGGTCGAGTTCGGCGGACGGGGCCTGTCTGGCGACCATCGCGCCGCCTGGGTCCGCGAATGCGCGCTCGCCGGAGTGCCGCCGTTCATCAACATGGTCGGCATCGTCCTCGCCGGCGGGTCGACGCAGCTGTTCGGAACGCCCAAGCAGAAGGCCGAGCACCTGCGCCCGATCCTCGCCGCCGAACGGGTGTGGTGCCAGCTGTTCAGCGAGCCCGGCGCCGGATCAGACCTCGGCTCGCTGCAGACGAAGGCGGTAGCCGACGGCGACACGTTTGTCGTAAGCGGACAGAAGGTCTGGTGCAGCGGCGGTCGCTACAGCGACTGGGGCATCCTCATGGCCCGCACCGATCCGACCGCGCCGAAGCACAAGGGCATCTCGTTCTTCCTCTTCGATATGAAGCTGCCCGGTGTCGATATCCGTCCGCTGAAGCAGATGACCGGGGAGTCGGAGTTCGACGAGGTGTTCTTCGACGACGTTCGCATCCCGGCCGCGTCCCTGCTCGGCCCGCTCCACGGCGGCTGGATGGTCGGCATGGCCACCTTGACGAACGAGCGCGGCTCAATCGGCACCGCGTCGATCTCGCTCGGGCAGCGGATGGACAAGCTCATCGCTCAGTTCCGCTCGGCCGCGGCCGACGGCGATGGCGACGGCATCGACACGGTGACCCGTGATTCGCTCATGCGCCTTGTGAGCACCGGCCGGGCCATGACCATGCTGGCCGGTCGGCAGGGCCCCGCTGCATCGACCGCTTCGTCGCTGCTGAAGCTCGGCATCACCGAGCTCCGCTTCGCCACCGCCGAGGCCCAGGTCGGCCTGGCCGGGCCCCACGCCATGCTCGGCGGCAACGAGGCCGTCCAGGGGCTTCTCGCCGCGCCTGGTGGGCGCATCGCCGGCGGTACCAGCCAGATCCAGCGCAACCTGATCGGCGAGCGCCTGCTGGGGCTCCCCGCCGAGCCGAAGCCGACCGACCCGAAGCCGACCGAGTCGAAGCGCTGAAGGCGAGCAGCGTGAGAGCGGGCTCAAGACCCGGGACGGATGGGCCGATGGACCTACTCGTGCACGGTCTGCGTGAGCTCGTCCTCGCCCACCATCCGCCCGAGGCCTATGAGCGCTGCGTCGTCGTCGATGGCCACCACGTCTGCCGGCGTTGCAGCGTGCTCTACCCGATCGCGTTCTCCGTGCTCGGGCTGTCGCTCGCCGGATTGCACTGGCCTGCTTCCCTCGACCGGCTGCTGCTGCTGGCCCTCCCGGCGCCCGTCGTCTTCGAGTTCGTGCTCGAGCAGCTCGGGCTGATCCGCTACTCGCCGCGCCGACAGGTGGCCCTCACGACGGTCGCCGCGCCTGCACTCGGCCAGGGTTTCACCCGCTACCTGTCACACGGCAGTGACGGCGTCTTCTGGACGATGGTCGCCGTGCACGCCGGCATCTGCGTGATCGCATTCGCTGTCGGCACCGTCGTACGCAACCGACACGCAGAGGCCGCACGGGTCGCCGACGAGGAGGCTCACCCACTGTTGCAGGGCTTCGAATCGGCGGACGAGTTCCGCGCCTACTTGGAGTCCGCATCGACCGGCACGGGCGCATCGACCGGCACGGAGACCGTCTCCGCCTGAACGGGCACGGGCAGCACACCGGTCGCGAGCAGATCGGCGAACTGCACCGAGTCGAGGGTCAACACCCCGGCCTCCTGGGCCTTCGTCACCTTCGCGACGCCCGGCTCGGCACCCACCACAATCGCGGTCGTCTTCTTGGACACGCTGCCCGGTGACTTGCCGCCCCGCTCCTT
>JAYTFI010000686.1:0-8052 GCA_043734485.1 Acidimicrobiales bacterium
ACGCCGGCTGTGCCCGCAGTGACCCGGACCCGCTTCCCGACACCTTCCGACTCCGTAAGCGCACGCACTTCCTCATCAGTGCACGTCCCGTTGCCGACGGTGCGGCTGCCACTATCCAAACGCACCACGATCATCGTCCGCGCAGCCTGCCCGTCACGGCCGTACTCGACCGTATAGGTCTCGATCGTGCCGTCGCCCGACACCTCGTCAACCAGCGGCGGTCCGGCCAGTGCCTCGGGTGGCAGGACGATCTTCTCGGCACGGCCGTCGGCCGCAGCAATCCGCTCGGGGTCGGTGCTGAGCACGTTGTAGGCGTGCTTGGTAGCAGCCATGCCGAGCGACGTCTGGAGGGCCGTGCCCTTGGTCGTGCGAAGTCGCTCGGTGAGCACGGCAAGCCCGTGCAGGGCGTAGCTGTTACCGGGGCCGCCTGCATACGCAAGGCCACCGGTCACCGTGACGCCGCGCGGGTCGTCGGTGGCGATGCCGAGCTCGCCGAGCGCGATCTCGACCGCGGACGGGAAGCAGGAGTAGAAGTCGAACAGATCGATGTCGTCGACCGTCACGCCGGCGTGCGCGAACGCCGCAGTCGACGCAGCCTTGATGGCCGGCGACGAGGTGAAGTCGGCGCGCTCGCACGGGGTCCAGGCATCCGCGCAGCTGCCCCCGCCGAGGAATGCGACCTGCCGATCTTTCGGGATGCCTCGGCGGTCGGCCTCGTCGGTGCTCATCACCACGATGGCCGCGGAGAGGTCGACCTCCATGATCGCGTTCATGCGCTTCGGGTAGGGGAAGCAGACCCAGCGGTTGTCGGCCGACGGTTCGGCGATGTCTGCCGGCGTATAGGCGACCTGGAACCACGCGTATGGGTTCTCGGCAGCTACTGCGGCATTGCGGGCCATGAACTGGCCGAGGAAGCGCTGATGCTCCGCGATGCTGCGACCGGCCTTGGCCCGGAGCGCGTTCTCGAACAGCGGGTAGCAGTGGATCGGGGCGGTGAGACCGTGGCGGGCCTCCAACGGAGTCGTCAGGTCGCGTTGGCCCTTGAGGAAGTCCCGACGGCCGTCGAAAGGGGTCCACTCCAGCGGACGGTGCTCCTTGATCGCCCTTCGGCGTCCGTAGACGCACTCGCTCCCGGCAAGGATGGCGATATCCGTATCGCCGGCCACGATGCGATTCGCCAAGGTGTCGAGCAGCTCGCCGGGCGAGTTGCCGCCGGGCGGGACCGTGAGGCCTTCTACCCCGATCGCGACACCGGCCAGTTCCGCCACGCGGCCGCACAGGTCGTGGTATCCCCACGCGATTGGATCGACACAGGCCAGCAGGGTCGCCTCCGCCGGGATGTCCTCGGCCGTTGCGTCACCCTGACGACCGGTGTCAGCCACGGCGCGTCGGATCGACTCCGCCATCATCGCTGCGGGCTCCCAAGGCTCGAACGGCCCGTCGAACTTCGGGTTGCGGCGGTACTGCCCGGCCCCCACGATCACCGCTTTGCGGGTGCTCCCGTTCAATCCTCGTGCGTCCACGTCGTTACTCATGTGCCGCGGTCCCTTCCCTGCCGGCCGCACCTGCGGTCCGGCGAACGGGAGAGCCTACCGACGTGCCCCGGTCGCGCCCAAGCCGAGCCGGGTGCGGTTGGGCGGGGCGAGGCGGCGCATGCCAGCATGCGAGCCATGGAGAACGTCGAAGCCACCCGCGAAGGTCATGTCGTCATCGTCGAGCTGAAGCGCGGCCCGCACAACTTCGCCAACACCGATCTGATGAACGAGCTCGCCGATGCGCTGCTTGCCGCTACTGCCGACGGTGCCCGGGCTGGTGTGATCTGCTCGGAGGGTAAGTCGTTCTGTGCCGGGGCGCAGTTCAGCGGCGAGTCGGGCACTCGGGCCAACAACTTCGGCAGCTTCGTGAAGTCGGAAGAGGCGAGCCCGATCGGCCCGTTCTACGAGTCGGCGGTGCGGCTCTTCGGCGTCACGATCCCGCTCGTCGCCGCGCTCCACGGCCCGGCCGTCGGTGCCGGCTTCGGCCTCGCCACCGCCTGTGACATCCGGGTCATCTGCGCCGAAGCGTTCATGGCCACCAACTTTGTCCGCCTGGGCATCCACCCGGGCTTCGGCATCTCACTCACGCTGCCCGAGCTGGTCGGCCCCGCCCGTGCCGCCGACATCCTGCTCACCGGCAGGCGTATCTACGGCGAAGAGGCCTTTCAGCTAGGACTCGCCAACCGGATCGTCGCCCGAGCCGATGTGCGCCCCACGGCGATCGCGCTGGCCACGGAAATCGCCACCGCTGCGCCGCTTGCCGTCCAGCAGACCCGGGCGACACTGCGCAAGGGCCTCGCCGAGCGGGTGCGCGTCCAGTTGCTGCACGAGCGCCAGACGCAGGACGCGCTGGCCAAGACGAAAGACGCCGAGGAAGGCATCGCCTCGATGCTAGAGAAGCGTGAGCCGGTCTTCACCGGACAATAGGCGCGCCTACCAATGTGGGCGGTGCCACCGACGCGCGGGCGGGATCGGCTGTAGCCCTTCAGAGGAGCGCGGGGAGGCCCATGGGGTTCGGGTAACGGATCGTGCCCGACGCGGCGATGGCACGAGCCACCGGGTCGAGCGCGTCGATCAACCGATCCCGGAAGGCCGGATCCAGAACGGCGAACGGTGCGGCAGCAAGCCGGTCGGTCGTGGCCTCGACCTCCGCACGCAGCGCTCTGCCCGCGGCGCTCAGCGATCCGTCAGAGGCAACCAGTCCCCGGTCCCGGCAGCGTTCCACCGCGGCCGACCAGTCATCCGCCGACCACCCCCGTGTGCGCTGCAGGTCCTCCGGGCTGTTCCCCTGTTCGAGGGCGATGAGCACGTGCGCCTCGATGCCGTCCAGGCCCGCCGCAGTCAGCGCTGCGACATGACCGTCGCCGCGGTGCTCGCGCAGGCACGTGCAGAGCTGCCACAGGGCGGCGACGGGCTCGTTCGGAAGGGCGAGGAGCCGGTTCGCGGCGAACAAGGGACGCCCTGCCGCGACCGCTGCGCCAACGACCGTGGACAGTGTCTGTGCAACGCGCGGAGCTACCTCGGTGACCGCGGGCGCGACACGTCGTAGTGCCGCGCTCGCCGATCCGGCGCGTGCCGCCAGGAGCTCTTCAGGCCGGGCGGCCCGCCACACGTCTGGAACCCACCGCTGCACGAACGCCGGGGCGAAGTTGAAGAACGTGGCCTCGACGACGCCTGCACCGACCCGTCCGAGCGGCGCCGCACGGAAGCCGAAGTAGCCGGCCCAGAAACCCGCCAGCCCGGCTTCAGTCGCGGCTTCGGTCGACTCCACCGCGAAGTACGTGACCGCGTGGATCGTCTCCACGCGCAGCCAGGCATTCCGAGCGAACGCCATGTCCGCCGAAGGATGCGGAGCGCTCACCCGTAGGGATTCCATCGTTGGATGCTCGCACAGACCGGATTTCGACCGGATCCGGAACACCGCGGCCGCAGTCAGTCCGGCACCAGCACCCCGTGCACGGGCGCCGGTCCCGCGGCCGCGACCGCGCCCGGTTCGCCCGCCATGCGCTGGAGGAGTGGCTCGAGGCCCTCGAACCCGACGACCTCGCGAGGCAGTTCGGCAAATGGGTAATCGCCCGACGCCAGGATCGCCAGTGCCTCCCGGTACGCCGCCACGTCGACCCCGAGGGCGCCCCGGATGGTGAGCTCCTTGTAGACGACGTGGTCCGGGTCGAATCCGGGAGTGCCGCCACCACCGCGCGTGCCCGCAAGAACGACCGTGCCACCGGGCGCCGCCAGCGACACCGCCTGCGCGAAGGCCGCGGGTGCCTTTGCCGTGACGTCCACGACCACGTCCGCGAGCCGTCCGCCCGTTGCCTCCCGCAACGCCCGCTTGGCATCGATGGTGCGGATGTCGACGGCGATATCGGCCCCGAACGAACCAGCGAGTGCGAGGCGCGCATCATCCCCGGGACCCGCGCCGGTGATCATCACGAACGCCGCGCCCGCGCGTTTCGCGGCGACGCACGCGCAGAGCCCGCGAATGCCCGGGCCGAGCACGACGACGATGTCGCCGGGCTTCGTCTGCGGAACGGTCACGGCCCAACGGATGCCGGCGCCGAGCGGGTTGAAGACCGTGGCGAGCACCGCGTCCATGCCGTCGGGAACGGCCAGCAGCATGGCGTCGGGCTGTAGGTAGAGGTGCGTCGCGTAGCCGCCCCACAGTGCCGGCGGCTTCTCGACGTCGACGAAGCCCACCATCGTGGCCATGCCGTTGCGGATGCAGCGCCGGTAGATGCCGGCCCGGCAGGCGTCGCAGGTGCGGCACGACGCGAACACCTCGACCGCGACCCGCTGACCCTCCCGCACACCCCACCGTTCGAGGGCCCGGGTGCCGGCCCGCTCGATGATGCCGACGACCTCGTGTCCCGGAATGAATGCGCAGTCGGAACGAACGTGCCCGGTGTACTGCTCATGGTCGGTGCCGCACAGGCCGCAGGCCTCGACGCGGAGCAGCCCGTCGTCGCCGCCGATGTCGGGCAGCGGGACCGACCGGGCTTCGAACGTCCGAGGTGACCGGAGCACCACCGCTTCGGCCCGGTTCGTGGTCATGTTGATGCGCTCACGTGCGTGCGCTCACGTACCCTTCGGCGCGACGATCGTGCACGTGCCCTGTGCGAACGCCACCGGCCGGCCCTCGTTCTCGATGTCGATGCGGACCACGGCGAGTCGGCGGCTCATCGCGATCACCTCGGCGCTGGCCGTGCACGTCCCCTTTGTGACTGCGGCGACGAGGTTGACCTTGAACTCGGTCGTTGCGGCCCACGAACCCTCCGCCATCAGCGGGTAGAGGATCATGCCGAGGCAGTGGTCGGCGAAGGCCGAGAGGCAGCCGCCGTGCATCGAGCCATAGGCCGTGACCAGTTCGTCGCGCACGTCGAAGTGAGCATGCAGCGTGCCAGGGCCCATCTCGTCGAGCACGATGCCGAGGTAGGCGTCGATGCCGGTCTTGCCGGCCCGGCCGACGAGGCGCTGGGCGATGGCGGGATCGAAGGTGTCGAAGTTCGGTCGGGTGGCCATGGCTCGGACCCTACCGTCGGCCACGACTGCCGTGCCCGGCTGACGCTGCGTTGCAATTTGAACAAATCGTAAAGGAAGTGCTTCCACCCGTCCGCGCTCCGTACCAGTATTGGCGCCATGCCCGCCGCCATGCCCGCCGACATGCCCGCCGACACCGTGCTCACCCCGTCGTCCTTCACCTTCTCCAACGACCTTCGCCTCGGCCTCACCGCCGACCTCGTCGACCGGGGTTCCTACGTCCGGTCCGTCGAACGGTTTCGCGAGCGCAAGATCGCACTGCCGACCTTCGCCCAGATGACCGATCCCACGAGCGCACCGGCCGGCACCGTTGCGAGTCTGGAGGGTGTCGACCCCGATGCCATGGACGCCCGCAACCTCTGGAGGGTGAACTGGTTCAACGCCGCCGACCGGCGCTCACGGGTCGAGGTGCCCGTCCACGTGGTGCTGCCACCCTCACTCACGGGAGTGGAGGCGACAATCGTCGTGATGCTCGGCAACAAGTTCCCGATGATACGTGCACATAAGGTTCAGGCGGCATACGCTGTATTGGCGCCGCGGCTCGTCACCGGGCAGTTCGACCCCACTTCTCAGCGGGCGATCTGGCCATCGACGGGAAACTACGCGCGCGGAGGGGTCGCGATCAGCCGCATCATGCAGTGCCGCGGCACGGCCGTCCTGCCGGAGGGCATGTCGAAGGAGCGCTTTGACTGGCTCGCGCAGTGGACCGAGAATCCGAAGGACGTGATTCGGACCCACGGCACCGAGTCGAACGTCAAGGAGATCTACGACGCCTGCAACGAGCTGGCCAAGGATCCGCAGAACGTCATTCTCAATCAGTTCTCGGAGTTCGCCAACTACCTCGGCCATTACAACGTCACCGGCCACGCGCTTGAAACCGTGTTCGAACACGTGGCGTCGCAGGCGCCGACCGGTCGCCATCTCCGGTTGCGGGCCTTCACCAGCGCAACGGGCAGCGCCGGCACGATCGGCGCTGGCGACCACCTCAAGGAGAAGTACGGCACCCAGATCGTCGCCGTCGAAGCCCTGGAATGCCCCACGATGCTCATGAACGGCTTCGGCGAGCACAACATTCAGGGCATCGGCGACAAGCACATCCCCCTGATCCACAACGTGATGAACACCGACGCGGTTGTTGCGATCAGCGACCGCGCCACCGACAACCTCGACATACTCTTCAACACCGCGGCTGGCATGGCCCACCTCCGCGACCGCATGGGCGTGCCCGGCGCGATCATCGAGCAGCTCACGCATTTCGGCTATTCGTCGATCTGCAACACTCTTGCCGCGATCAAGATGGCGAAAGAGCTGCGCCTCACTGCTGACGACGTGATAATCACGATCGCAACCGACGGCAGTGAGCTGTACCCGAGCGAGCGCGAGAAGTTCCTCGCCCGCGACTATCCCGGCGGCTTCGATGCCGTGGCCGCGGCAAGCGTCGCCGGGCGCTACCTCGACTCGGTCGATGGCGACAACCTGCTGCAGCTCCGTGAGTTCGACCGCAGCCGTATCTTCAACCTCGGCTACTACACCTGGGTCGAGCAGCAGGGTGTGGAGTTCGCCGAGTTCGAGGCCCGCCGCAGCCAGGGCTGGTGGAACTCGATCAAGGCGCTCGTACCGGCCTGGGACGAGCGCATCGTCGAGTTCAACGAGCGCACCGGGCAGCGCTGAACTGCAGCGCGTCCTCCACCTCGGCCGGATACACGTTCTCGCCACCGGACACGATCATGTCCTTCAGCCGGTCGCCGAGGACGAGGTAGCCGTCGGCTTCGAGGTAGCCGATGTCGCCGGTGCGGAACCAGCCCCCGGGCAGTAGCGCTTCCGCCGTCGCTTCGGGCAGGTTCCAGTAGCCGCTCATGAGGCGGGCGGTGCGCGCCTGCACCTCGCTGGGCTGACCAACCGCGACTGCTTCGCCGCTGTGGACGAGGAGCGCAATCACCTGCCCACCTGGAGCCTCGGGGTGATCTCCGGCGCACCGTTCGTGGCCGGCATCATTGCGGTGATCCTCATCTCCCCACTTGCCGATCGCGGGCATGCGAAGCGCCTGCTGATCGGAGGCATGGGGCTCGGCGTGGTGGCGCTGCTCGCGTTTCCGTTCGCAGGTTCCGTGATCGCGCTGGCGGTAGCCCGGGCACTCGAAGGCGTCGCCGTGGGCATGGTGTCTCCCGCGGTCCGGGCCACACTCATCGCCCTCGACCCGTCACGCGCCGGAGAACGGCTCGCCTGCGTCGCCGCGGTGGAGACGGCGGGCTTCACACTCGCGCCAGTCCTCGGCGCCGGCCTGGCCCGCATCGGCGGGCTTGCCCTGCCGTTCATCGTCCTCGCCATCGCCCTACTCATATGCGCGCTTGTGGTCTCTCGCCGCTGTCCGACCATCCCCGTCCGCGCTACCCCCGACAGCCCCCGCCTCGCGTTCGGACTCCTACGACTCCGACCGGTCCGCATCGCGCTCCTACTGGCAGTGGTGCTGTGGCTGCCGATCGGCACCTACGACTCTCTGTGGGCTCGTTACCTCGAGGACCGCGGCGCGACAGCAGTGTTCGTCGGCATCAGGCTCAGTCTCTACGGCGTGCCCTTTGCCATCGCTTCCGGATGGGGCGGCCGGCTGGTCGACCGGATCGGTCCGATGCCGGCGGTGAAGCGGGCCATGTGGATCGTCGTGCCGATGATCGCGTTCTACGGGCGGCTCGTACAGCCGCGGGCGATCGCGGCGCGCTGGGATTGGTCGAAGCGACCGCCAACGCGGTCGCGTTCCCGGCCGCGTCGACGGCGATGGCGCGAGCCTGTCCCCCCGAGCAACTTGCTGCCGGTCAGGGCCTGGCGAGCGCGGCGAGCCAGTTCGCGGCGGGGTTGGCGGCGTTTGCGGCTGCACCCGCGTATGCCTCACTCGGACCGGAACGGACGTTCGGAGGTGTGGCGCTGGTCATGGCCATGATCGTGGGGGCAGCCGTCTGGATGTCGAGGGGCACGCGGCACACGC
>JAYTFI010000687.1:0-2214 GCA_043734485.1 Acidimicrobiales bacterium
ACGCTGAAACAGCTTCGCCAAGCCATGGAGCTCTCGCAGCAGACGGTCGCCGACGCGCTCGGCATGTCACAGTCCGAACTGTCTCGCATGGAGCGTCGCACCGACCTCTTGTGGTCAACGCTGACACGCTTCGTCGAGGCAACCGGTGGTCGGCTTCGCGTCGTCGCCACCTACCCAGACCGTGACCCTGTCGAGCTGCTTCCCAACCACGTGATGAGCAGCACGACCGGCGGTTTGTCGGCGCCGAAAAGCCCGGCGCCGACACGACCTCGCAGCCAAACGGCCGAAGCCGCGAAGCCGAAGTTACGCAAACAGCCAACCGGCCGAGCCGCAGCGAAGGCGACGAACGGCTCGACCCCGGGAGTCGCGCTGGAAGCCGAGCCGCCTTGCCGTCTGGGCGCTCGTACGTAGCGGCCACCTCGGGAACCCGTACGTTTGCCGCGGCCCGCAGCGGTGTGGACTTCTGGCATCCGACCCGCAGCCTGCAGTCGGAGTGGATGTACCGCAGGGATCAAGGCGGTGGCCACCTCATGGGCATGGGCTCCCACGACATCGACGTCCTGTGCGCGTTGTTCGGTGAGGACGGGACCACCCTTGATGTCGATGCGGACGACACGTCCGTGCTGCCGATGCGCTTCGCCAACGGCATGGTCGCCTCGATGCTCAGCACCGCGGTGGCCTTCCGGCCGAACTTCCGATCGTTCGAAGTGTTCGGCTCGGACGGGTCGGTCTCGTACGAGGGCATGCTGATGGCCGAACGCGAGCGCGTTCGCGACCAAACCGGGGCTCCGGATTGGATCGAGCAGTACGAGCACAACCACGTCCCAGGAGGTGGCGGGACTGCCGTCCACCCGTGACAAGGCGGTCGAGACGCTGTCGACGATCATTCCGGGCGCGGATCAGCGCCGACGGGTCCTGAAGGCTCCGCTGCTGCGCCTGCCCTGGTCTTGGCTCACGGCTCGTCCCGGAACAGCGAGTTCGCGGCCCTTCCTTCGATCTTGACGCTGCGTCGTGCGAAGCGCCAGCGGCCGTCGTCACCCTTGCGGTAGTGATCCATGTAGGTCCCCCAGTGAGCCTCCCGGGCATGCTCGACACGATGGAGCACACGCTCCTGCTGCAGGATCCAGAGATCCGCGACCGCAACCTCATCACCGAGGATCAGTGGCGCCGCCCCATCGCGGCACCGACGCTCTCGATCGCGTCGGGTCAGGACTTCAGCGAGTACTCCAACACGTCGCGCCGTGTCGCCGAGCTCATGCCCAACGCAACCGTCAACGAAATGCCCGACGTGAAGCACTGGCCGCACTTCGAGGACGTCGCTCGATTCAACGAAATAGCAAATCGGGTTCCTGCTCGGCGTATCGGCCAAGCTGGCCTGATGCTGACACCGGAGCAGGTTGCCGCGGCGGCTCAGCGTCTCGACCACGCCGAGGACACGAAGACGCCCACGCGCCAGTTCTCGCTCCAGTTCCCCGACATGACGGTCGACGACGCATACGCGATCCAGCGGGCGTGGACCGACATCAAGTTTGCGCAGGGGCGGCGCCTGCTGGGCCGCAAGATCGGGCTCACGTCGCGGGCGATGCAGCAGTCGGTGAACATCACTGAGCCCGATCACGGCACGCTTCTCGACGACATGTTCTTCGCCGACGGCTCGACGGTGCCGCTCGACCGTTTCATCGGACCCCGAGTCGAGGTGGAGTTGGCGTTCGTGCTCGGCACTGACCTGCGCGGTCCGAACTGCACGATCTTCGACGTCCTGCGGGCCACGGAGTACGTCACCCCGGCGCTCGAGATCCTCGACGCCCGCGTCCAGATGTCCGACCCCGAGACCGGCCATCAACGCACCATCGTGGACACGATTTCCGACAACGCCGCTGATGCCGGCATCGTCACCGGCGGGCGCGTCGTGCGGCCTGACGAGGTCGACCTCCGTTGGGTGTCGGCGTTGCTCTACCGCAATGGGGTGATTGAGGAGTCGGGTGTCGCGGCGGCGGTGCTGAACCATCCGGCCAATGGTGTGGCGTGGTTGGCGAACAAGCTTGCGCCGCTTGGAGTCGGATTGGAGGCGGGGCAGATCATCCTGGCCGGATCGTTCACCCGGCCGGTGTGGGTCCGCGCCGGTGACACGTTCCACGCGGACTATGGGCCGATGGGCTCGATCGCCGTGCAGTTCGACTGAGCGGTTCGCTCGGCGGCGCCTGCAGCTCTGAC
>JAYTFI010000688.1:0-2744 GCA_043734485.1 Acidimicrobiales bacterium
TACGACATGGAGACGCCGATGTTCCTGCGCCTCCTGAGGGGACTGCCGATCATCGTTCCTCATTCCGGTCTGGTCGCCGGTTCCTACGGCCATGTCGACGACCTATGCGCGCTGATGATGGTGCTCCCGACCTGTGCCGACGCGGTCGGAGAGGTCTTCAACGTCACCACTGACGGGGTCACCGTCAGCCGGTACATCGAGACCCTCGCCGCGGTCGTCGGCGTTGCGCCGAACATCGTGCCGGTACCCGATGCGCTCCTAGGCGAGGTGACGGTGCCGGTGTTCGGTCATCTGTTCGGGGCCCCGCACCACGCCGTCCTGTCGAGCGAGAAGGTCGGTCGGATCACCGGCTTCGTTCCCCGCTACCGCCTTGCCAATGGTCATATGCACACATATGAATGGTTCATGGCGCAGGGGTTTGACCGACTTGACCGTCCTCTGGTGGACCCTGTGTGGCGGGCCACGTGGGACTTCGGAGCAGAGGCGGCCCTTGCCGCGCGGCTTGAGGCTCTCGGCTCTCGCCGGAGTGGGAGTGAGTGGGAGTGGGAGTGTCGTGACACGAGCCCGATCGCGCGCCCGTCCGATGGCGCGCTCTGGGCCAGCGTGGTGCAGACCCTTCGGGACGTCGTTCTGCCCGCGGTCACCGACGACTTCGCCCGCATCACCGTGGTGCAGCTCATCGGCCTTGCCCACTACGCGCGAACCCGCGATGAGGACCCGACAGCCCCTCGCGCCGAAGCGGTAGCAGCGGCCCTCGACGCGCTCACCGGCTGCTCCTTGGTCAGCGAGCACTGGCAGCAGCACGCGGACCGTGATCCAGCAGCCGTGCTCCGTGCCGCATCCGACGTCCTCGTCGCCTGTATCGCCCTGCCGGACGACGATCCCGATGCCGTGGCCATCCGTGCCGGGCTACGTCCGCTGCTGCTGGCCCAGCTCGACGCCGATCTGGCCGGGAACGCGGTCTTGATGTCGGCCTTCCGCGGAAAGCTCCCTGATGCGTGAGGCACTCGGCGAGTTCATCAGCGCGCAGACGAATCGGACCGTGGCAGTGGCCGATCTGCGGCGCATCACCGTCGGCCACTCGCGGGGGATGTACCGAGTCGAGTGCAGCGACGGTGCGCGCTACGTGCTGCGGCTCGAACAGGGCGGCGTGTTCGGGACCTCCAGCACCGAGGAGTTCGGCGTGATGCAGGCGCTCCAGTCGGCAGGCGTGCCGGTGGCGACGGTGCGGTGGTTCGAGCCCACCGGAGTAGTGCTCGGGCAGCCGTTCTTCCTGATGGACTTCATCGAAGGGGCAGAGGGAGCGGACGAACGCAATATCGATCGCGTCACGGCGAAGGCCTTGGTGACGGCGCTGCTCCATCTGCACAACCTCGACGGCGAAGCGCTCGCCCTACCGTTCGCCGTTGCGCCCGAGACGCCTGGGGACGCCACCCGTCAGCAGATCGAGCGCTGGGCGGGCCACTATCGCCGCGCCGCGCCGGAACCGATCCCACTGCTCGACGAAGCCGCGGCGTGGCTCCATCACCACGCGCCACCGCTCGGGCGTCTTGCCGTGGTCCACGGGGACGCAGGCCCGGGCAACTTCGTGCACGCCGGCGGTCGCGTCGTCGCCATCACCGACTGGGAGTTCGCCCACCTCGGAGATCCCGCCGAGGACTGGGTGTTCTGCGCCGCGATGCGCGGGGCGCGAACGATGAGCCGCACCGAATGGACCGAGCTCTTCGAACACGCGGGCATCGTGCTCTCGGACTTCCAGTGGCACTACTGGGAAGCGTTCAACCTGTTCAAGGGCGCATGCGCGAACCGTACGTGCCTCAGCCTGTTCGAAAGCGGCGCGAACCGGGCGCCGAACATGGCCATCATCGGCACGTCGCTGCATCAGATGTTCCTTCGCCGCCTGGCCGAACTGGTTGCGACGTCGCCATGAGCATCGTGACGAACACGAAAACATGAACACGATCTGTCTACATATCAATTGCAAGGAGTCCCATGAGTCGTGATCAACGGATCGATCTCGCCGAGGAGCTGTTCGGCGCATGGAGCAGCGGTGACGGCGATGCGCCGGCACCGTTCTTCCATCCCGACGGTGTCCTCTACGACATCGTCGGCGGCCGCTACGAAGGCTGGCCCGCGATCCGCGCCTACTTCGCCAATGGTCTGGTGAAGTGGCCGGACCTCGTCCTCAAGCCCGACGGCTTCTGGACCAACGAACGTGGCGTTGCCGTGCGTTGGGTTATGACGGCCACCGTCAGCGATCCTGCAACATTCGGCGCGGCCTTCGTCGGCCGCGTGTGGTCGTCGGAGGGGATGACGTTCCTCGATATCGAGGACGGCAAGGTGCGCCTCGAAGTCGACTACCACGATCGAGCCGCATCGGCCCGCTCGTTGGGAATCGACGTGAAGCGATGAGCGCGCCCGACCCGCTCTCGCCGCGCGAGGCGATCGCCGGACTCGTTCACCGCTATGCCGATGCCGTAGTGCGGCGGGACGCGGATCAGTGGACGGCCTGCTGGGCGCCGGACAGCCGATGGCACCTGAGTCCCAGCCGGTCTGTCGAGGGCCGCGACGCGATAGCTGCACTCTGGGTCTCGGCGATGGCAACCTTCACGGCCGTCGTCCAAATGGTCAACAACGGCGAGGTCCATGTCGAAGGCGACACCGCAAGCGGACGCTGGTACATCACCGAGCGCTTCCGGCGGATGAACGGCGATGCGGGAATGCTGCTGGCCCACTATGACGAC
>JAYTFI010000689.1:0-4350 GCA_043734485.1 Acidimicrobiales bacterium
TGCCATCCCCGACACGGCATCGCCCGACACGGCATCGCCCGTCGCCCCCTCGACTCCTGCCCTGGCCGCAAATGTTCGACGCGGTTGGACCGTCGTACGCACGTTCCTGCTCGTCTGCGCCGATCTGCTCGCCGCCAACGCGGCCGGTGCCTTTGCACGAAGCGCGCGTTTCGACGCTGTTTCGCTCCCTGCCACGGTCGATTCCGTCGACCATCAGCTGAACCTCACGTACGCGCAGCTCTCGACCCTGATGGCGCTGGCGTGGGTGGTCGCGCTCGTGTGCGCCGGGGCGTACCACAAGCGCCGTTTCGCAAGTCTGTGGGAACAGGGCGGGGCGCTCCTGCGGGGGACGGTGAGCCTGCTCGCCTTGATCGGCGTTTCAAGCCTGTTTGCTCGGCTGCAGATCTCCCGGACGTTCGTGGTCGTCGGCGTGGCGATGCTGCTCGTGTTCACTTTCATCGGCCGCACTCTCGTCTATGGCCTGTTCCAGCTTCTGATGCGGGTCGGCATCTCGACCGATCGTGTTCTGCTCATCGGTCCGGCGCCCCAGGTGGCTGAGATCCGTCGGCATCTGGAGCGGACGTCGCGGCGGCGGGTCCGGGTTGTTTCCGAGCTGCACACCACCGGGCTGTCCGAGATTCCCGAACTTCGGCTCGCCAACCTCGACGCAGACGGGCCTGCCCGCGACAACTTCGGCACGACTGCGATCGGCTCGATCATCGATGTCGTCACCCGACGAGGGCTGACGTCGGTCATCCTGTGCGGGCAGACCGCGCTCCCGATGGGCGGCCTCAGGCGGCTCAGTACCCTGCTCTCGGGTTCTGGCGTGAGCCTCGTCGTCGCTCCTGGCACGAGCGAGGCCCTCGCTCCATCGGTGCAGGTGCATCCGATCGGCGACCTCATGTTCCTGCGGGTGCGGGACAGCAAGCCGGGCGTCCTCGAACGTACGATCAAGGCGCTGATCGAC
Source organism: Acidimicrobiales bacterium (assembly GCA_043734485.1). Taxonomy (GTDB): domain Bacteria; phylum Actinomycetota; class Acidimicrobiia; order Acidimicrobiales; family JANYDT01; genus JAYUDQ01. The sequence continues at coordinate 968 of JAYTFI010000689.1, forward strand.
GTTGCAGGGTCAATCGTCATGCTGTTGGTGCTTTCGCCGCTGATTCTCGTGGTGACCATCGCCGTGGCCAGGGAAGGTCGGCCGATCTTGTTCCGCCAGAGCCGGATGGGCAAAGGCGGACGACCCTTCACCATCATGAAGTTCCGCACGATGGTGCCCGACGCCGAGGATCGGCTCCACCGCGAAGGCCTCTACGAGCAGTACGTGGCGAACGGCTACAAGTTGCCGGCCGGGAGCGATCCGAGGATCACCGCAACCGGCCAATTCCTGCGACGCACGAGCCTCGACGAGCTCCCTCAGCTCCTCAACGTCGTGCGGCGCCAGATGAGCCTTGTCGGGCCGAGGCCGGTCCTGGCGGAAGAACTTCCACTCTACGGAGCCTTCCTACCGGCCTACGTCGGCGTTCGGCCCGGGGTCACCGGCTATTGGCAGATCAACGGCCGCAGCGACGTCGGGTTCCCGGAGCGCGCTGAGCTCGACGGGTACTACTACGACCACCGCTCGGTGCGATTCGATCTGCGGATACTGGCGCGGACGTTCATCGCCGTTGCGTTCCGGCGGGGGGCGCACTGATGGCGGTGACTTGGGCAGACCGGGGATCATCGCGGCTGCGATCGACAGACTTCTCCGACGTTGTATTGGACTGTCGGTGGCTTGGCCGCGGAGGTGTCGGCATGACGACAGAGCTGACGCTGCGAGCGTTCGGAGAGCTGGCCGCTCGAGGAGAACTGCCCGTGCACGTCGCACTCCGGGGCGATCCGGATGTGTTGCGGTCAAGGGCATGGCCAGGAGCGAGCACCGAGACCGACTCGACCGACCCGCATGCTTTTCTCGGCCAGTCCGGTTGGCGAGGACCCGATCGTCGGGTCGAATTGGCGTTTCATCAGCTTCGACCGCTCACAGGTGGCCCGCGGCTGCAATGGCTTCACGACACCATACCGATCCACTTTGCACGCAACGCAGTGGACCGACGCCTCCGGGTCGCGTACCTCCGACGAATCGTGAGGACCTCGAGCGAGCTTCTCGTCGACTCCCGGCACACCGCCCGGTGTGTCGTAGACGAGCTCGGCGCCGACCCGGAGCGGCTGACCATCATCACGTTTCCGGTCGATACCGAACTGGCCCGCATCGTCCAGGCCCGCCGGTCGGTCCTCGCTCCCGCTGAACGGCTCCTTTTCATCGGTCGCTTTGCACAACATAAGAACGTCGAACGCCTGATCCGGGCCTTCGCACGCACGGATTTCGGCGCTCGGGGCGGCGAGTTGCACCTGGTGGGTGGGTCAGACGAGGAGGTCCAACGGTTTCGGACGCTCTGCCGGCAGCTTCCGCACAGGATCACGATCGAGGGATCGGTGCCCCGGGCGCGCATTGTCGACCTGCTCGCGTCTTCTGCCGGTCTCATCCAGCCGTCCCTCGAGGAGGGATTCGGACTGCCGGTCTGGGAAGCACGAACAGTTGGACTGCCGGTAGTCGCAGCGAACGCCGGATCGCTGCCCGAGTTGATGACCGATCCGGACAACCTTTTCGATCCCTTCGACCTCGACGCGATCGCTACCGCCATCGACATGCTCATGAACCGAACCGAGCGCAGCCCCAACGAACCACCGCCGGAGGGCCCCGATCTCGTCGAGTTCGGCCGGACCGTGTTGCGTACCCTGCAGCGAGCCATGAGCAACTCTGGTTCCGGTGGCTCCACCGCGTCCAAGTCACACCGATGACATGAAGACTTCCGTCGTCATCGTCAACTATCGAACTGCTCTACTTACCGTTGACGCAGTCAATTCAGCGCTGGAAGAGCCTGAGGCCGCGGAGATCATCGTTGTTGACAATGGGTCCGACGACGGAAGCATAGAACTGCTCTCACAGTTGTTTAGTAAGGACGACAGGGTACGGTTCGTCCGTTCTCACGAGAATCTCGGCTTCGGACGTGCGAACAACCTAGGAGTGCGTCTCGCGACCGAGGAGTTCGTGTTCTTGCTGAACAGCGATGCGACTTTCATCCCGGGATGCCTGGAGGCACTTGCCGTCCAATGGAATCAATTGTCGTCACCCGGCGTGCTTGCCCCGGCGGTCCTACGGGCCGACTCCGACGAACTCCAAGCCGATGCGCACGGTCGATTCCCAACGGCCCGGAGCACACTGCGCCTGACGACGAGGTGCACCGAGGACGCATCGCTCGAGCCGGATTGGGTATCAGGCTGCGCAATGCTCCTAGGCCGCGAAGACTTCCTGGGCGTCGGCGGATTCGACGACGACATCTTCATGTACTTCGAGGATGTGCTGCTCTGCTGGAAACTTCGTGCGAAGGGCTTGCAGGCCCACCGTCACCTCGGCGGTTCCGTTCGTCACCTCGGAGGAGGAAGCAACCACGCCCGGTTCCACCGCAACCGAGCGTACGACCACGCGCAGGACCTGATGTTGAAGAAGCTCAGTCAGCCCTTGGCCGGACGCATGCTCGTGAAACTCGTGCGCGCCCCGTACCGATGGTCCGGGAGTACGCGCTTGCCATCCAGTCCCAAGTCCGATGTGAAGGAACCCGCTCATGACTATTGATTCGGATCAGTACGCGAGCAAGAAGATGACGTACTTCTCCGCACCCCAGACCGACATGGGGACCTTTCTCCCACCCCGAGCAGAACGCATGCTCGAGATCGGCTGCGGAACGGGAGCCACCAGCGCGTGGTTCCAGCAACACGGACGCGTCGGCCACACGATCGGGATCGACCTGTTTCATTCTGCCGTTGACGTGGCGCAATCGTGCCTGGACGAGGCCTACGTCGGGAACATCGAGACGATGCCCCTTCCAATCGAACCCGCTTCAATCGATGTCATTCTCGCCAATGATGTCCTCGAACATCTCGTTGATCCCTGGGCGTCGATCCGTCGTCTTTCGTCGTTACTTCGCCCCGATGGGATTTTCGTGGCCAGGATTCCGAATGTCCGCAGCCATCACGTCATCGTTCCACTCGTTCTTCGCGGTGAATGGCGCTACGAGGAGTCTGGCGTGCTCGATAGGACACATCTGCGCTTCTTCACGGAGGTCGGCTGCCGGAGGCTTTTCGAAGAGGCCGGGATGCACGTCAGCCGCCTCGACCGATGCCCGCTGGGTCCTCGGTCCAAGCAGCTGAACCGCATCACATTCGGCGTCTTTTCCGGCTTCTTGACGATGCATCACGTGGTCACGGCAGGTCTCGTGAGCTCCCCGGCGGCGCGCCCTTGACCTCCGTCCCGCGTCGAGCGGTGGTGGCTGCGTCCGTGGATATCACAAGGCACTACGGCAACAACCTCCTGCTCGCGAGCGAACTCATTCGACGTGGGTGGACGGTCGACGTGATCGGTCCGTTCGGAGCGAAAGCATCATCGGAGATGACGGTTCTGGGGCT
>JAYTFI010000690.1:0-4824 GCA_043734485.1 Acidimicrobiales bacterium
GTGCCGTGGCGAGCAGGCCAGTGCGGCAACGCCACCACATCGTGGCCCATCGTGCGCCGATCGCATAGGTGTCGCCGCTGTCATGATCACTCTCGCGCCAACTGTCGGGGTCGCGCCGCTCACCGCGTTCACGGCGGTACCAGCCGTACGGCCGGCCCGTTCCGAGCAGCGACGCCGCCAGCAAATCGCAGATGCCCTCCTCGACACCGGGTTTGCCGTTTCGCTGCTCGGCCGGTAAGCGTTCGGCGTTGAGCCGAAAATCGGCGGTGTGGCGGCACAGGTGATGACCCATTTCGTGGTACACGGTCGCCGGATTGTGCGAAGCAGCACGGAGGTAGTCGTCATGACCGGCGAAGTTCTGGCGGAGCCGACCGGGACCGAGATGCACCTCGCCCGACGGACACACCTCGAGCGGCTCGGGAACCCCGGTGGTGCGCTGCGACAAACGGTAATGGCCGCCGGAAAGCGGCCGCATCCGCCCGGACCGAAAGTCGCCGTCGCGATGGCCGAACCCGGGCAGCCGGGATCCGCAGTGAGCGGACACCACGATCGGAAGAACCGGCAGCGGCTGTGCGCCCAGTTCGGCGAGCAGCATGTTCAGATGGCGAGCGGCGCGGCTTGCGTGCACGAACGTATTCACCATCCCGAAACCCGCGGCTTGGCTGGCGACGTCGTTGAATGCGCCGCCGGCCAGACGGTTGTCGCGCGTACGCACACCACCCGCAGCCGGATCGAAGCACACGTCGGGCGCGCCGAGAACCAGCGGATCCAGCGGCGCGCCCACGGGCCCATCGGCGTCGCTGACGATGCTTACACCGCGGCATGACACGCGTACTTCCTCGCCGACGAGCGTGCCTTCATGCACGACCGCGTCGTCCAGGCGGGCCTGCGTCAGCTCCAGCTCGACCGCGCCTGTCCGATCCGAACGGATCTCGTAGAATCGGCCCACCGGGCCCAGTCGCCCGTGCCCCATACTCATGCCATCGCCGCGACCGGCTCCATCCTCAGTTCCACCAGACGCGAGATCCGCGGTCCGAGCACAGCGCCGAGTGAGCCCGTGGCAATGCACGGCCCGACCCCGGCCAGCTCCACCTCTCGACAGGCCAGCGGACTACTGGTCACTATCCCGGTGACCGCCAGCAGTTCGTGGCCCCGCCGGTTCAAGATGTCTGCGCCGGCCACCGCCGCGAGACTCTCGCGAGCAGCCAGCACCATGTTCACCGGGCCGATCCACTCGGTGATCGCGCTGATCAACAGATCGGTCTCTGCCTGCAGCAGCCCGTCGGCGATCTCGAGCACGCCGACCTCCACTCCCGCGGCGCGCAGATGATCGGCCAAACCAACCACGGTTCGGCGCAACTCGTCCGGCGAGCAACCCGCCGTCGACGGCCACCCCATGTCCGCAAAATCTAACACCGGGACAGCGCCGGCGTCGCGGAACGATCCGACGTCGCGGGCGCTCGTTGTCCCCGTCAGTTTCGCTGCACCAACGCTGTGACCGGCTCTGCGCAACGCGTGGACGAGCGACGCGCACGCCGTCGTCTTGCCGGAATCCATCGCCGAACCGACAACGACGATCCACACCGGCTCCCGGCCCGACGACTCAGGTGTAGCCAGCGCAAACGAGCGCACGTTCAGGGCACCGTGGTCGTCGTAGGCCTGGCCCAGCACCCGCAGCATCGTCGGTGATGCCGCCTTGTCGGCCCGCTCGAGCACTCGCCCGCAGACTCCCGACGCGCTCAACAGATGAATCATCTCGCCCGACACCACACCGACGCCTTCCAGCATCGATGTCGCATATCGGTTCCCCACCACACAAGCGATCTGATCGCCCGGATACAGCTTGGCTCGACTGCCATCGCATGTCTCCACCCGGCCATGCAACGACGCCACCACCACCTCACACGCCAACACGTCGCCCACCCCCGGGTCCACAACCGACCCCCACGAGAACGAATAATCGGCGGGAATCAGCCGAGTGGCCCAAGTCGACTTCGCGAACTTCATCGGTTCTCCCTCGTGTACCCGTGGCCCGCGGAACTCGTCAAGCCATCCATGACATGTACTCATCGGCACAATCAGCGCGGCGTTACACAGCTCTTCGAAGAATCCCTGGAAAATTGCCGCCGCCAGCTTGTTTGGCGGTCACATTCCCAGCGTTTCGATCTGGCATGCGAGTCGGTTCCGTGGTGCAGCGCCATCGACAGTTCGTACAACGTCGGTCCTCGACCGTGCGCGCTGACAGGAACCACCGCACGCAGCACCGGCATCGGAAGGAAGTCACGACCCTCACCGAAATCGGTGTAGGGGTACAGCCAGGCGTCAGCCAAGCCCGTACGCGACCGGCCGATGCGGCTCGAGAGCCCTCATGATCTCGACATCGACGATGCCGTCACGCTCGAGATCCGCGAAGAGCCCCTCCATCGTTTCGGCATCCGCGATGACTTCACCCTCCGCTGTGACAGCCACCCATCGGCCCGCCCACTGATCGAGGTTCAACAGCCGAATCACGCTCTCTCAGCGTACATCGCAGCGCCCACGCCACCGCGCCCACGCACCAGCCATGCGGACGGTGCTGCGCCGACCGACCTCGTGCGGCCGTAACGACAATCCGTAAAGGAAATCTCGTCCAACTGCAGCGGGGCTCGCCGCCAGCCAGCCACAAGGTGCTGCGCTCATCAACCTGGCGCCACTGTGTGGGCGGCGCACGCGATCGCCGTCAGGACAAAGGGGAGCCACCCTGCTCCACTGGAGCGACCAGCTGACCTGGAGCGGATGGCAAGTCAATCGATGCCGCACAGCCGGACGCGGAGCGGTGGGTGCAACCGGCGTCCGGGTCGGAGACAAATTCGAGATCACCCTGAGCGGCCCTATCGCCGGCAGACGAGGGCGGGCCCCTGAGCAGCCAGGCCACGACGACCGCGAGCAGACCACCCGCCATCGGGCCGACGGCGTACACCCAGGCCGACCGCCAGTGTCCGCCGATCAGCGCCGGCCCGAACGAGCGCGCCGGGTTCATCGATGCGCCTGCGATCGGAGCGGCCCACATCCCCGCCATTGCCACATAGGCCCCGACCGCCAATGCAGCGTTCGTGCCGATGTTCTTCGCACCTGACGCCGTACCGAGGATGACACTGACGAGACCGAGAGTGAGCAAGACCTCGAGGGCCAGCGCCTGACCGTTTCCGATTCCCGCCGCAGGGAGGGTTGCCCCCAGGTCGCCGACGTTACCGAACACCGCGCGCAGCAAGAACGCAGCGGTCGCCGCACCTAGAAGCTGCATCAGGACGTAGCCGGGCACACGAATCCAAGGAAAGTTGCCTCGCACCGCAAAGCACACGCTTACCGCCGGGTTGAGGTGCGCGCCACCAACCGCCCCGGTCGCGTAGATCAGCGCCATCACGACCAACCCGGGGGCCACCACTCGAGCGGTCGGCGACACTCCGCCGCCGCTGACGGCGTTCACGACCGGAGCACCTGCTGCGACGACCACCAACATCAGCGTGCCAAAGAACTCGGCGAACAACCGCCTCCATTCCACCCTCGGCTCATCGAAACGCACACCGAACGGCGGCTCCAACGCGAGAACGGCGCGAATCGGCTTGAAGACATGAGGCTCGGTCATCAGTGCGCCAACTTCACAATGCGACAAGGGATCTCCGCATTCTCATTCAGATGATAGCTCGCACAGATCCGGTGAAAGCCGTCTGCGATCACCAACGGATAGTCACCCAACGACCCGCGCACCAACAGCACTGGTGACAGCCTTTCGCCTCGGTCTACCTTGGCCAGATCCGCGGCCACATGCACATCGTCGAACGACAACAACACCGAATTGCTCGCCCGGATCAGATCTTTAGCTTTGAACCGCCTGACCGAGGCTGTACGCAACTCGCGAACAGTTCGCTTGGCCACGCCGGTATCGAGCATCAGGCACAGGAACTCATGCGCGGCGGGGTAGTCGTGTTCGTCAGGATCGTCCTTCCATCGCTCCGCCTGACTCGACGGCGTTGGTTCTGGTGCCATCGCGCCGCAACCTATCTCATGCGGGGCTCGCAGTGGAACGCCGAGCATCGGGGGACGCTCCTGGCTACTTCCACTCTCTCGGCGCGCTTCGCCGAGAGGCGGCCGTTGATCTGCTGTTCCGGTGAGGCAGCTTCGGCGACATCATCACAACCGACGGCAATCGCACGTCGTCGCAGCGCAGGCCAACTCGAGGGCGTGTGTTCACGCTGACTCGGGTAGCGGCTTTGCCCGCGGGGATGCTTCGTTGCTACGGAGTGGGCGCGCGGCCACAGCCAGGCCTGTGCCAAGGATGCCGGCTCCGAAGGCTGCGTCGAGGATGAAATGGTTGGCGGTGACGATGATGGCCGCCAGCGTGAGGAGCGGGTAGATGAAGACGGCAACGCGTGCGCAGCGGTGCCTCAGCACCGTGATGAGGCTGATGGAACACCACAGTGCCCACGCGAAGTGCAGGCTTGGCATCGCGGCGTATTGGTTCGAGAGTTTGGAGATGGCGCCCGAGTCGAAGGACCAGAGTGTGCCGTACTTGGAGAGGGTGTCGACGAAGCCGTATCTGGCTGGGAGGAGTCGTGGTGGAAGTGTTGGAAACGCGACAAAGCCGATCAGGGCGAGGCCGGTTGTCACTGCGAGGGCGTTGCGTACCCGTTGGTACGCATGGCGATGATGACGGAACAGGTACACCAAGACAGCGATCGTGGCGATCATATGCAGTGATCCGTAGAAGAAGTTGGCGGCCTCGATGACCCATCGATGGCCGAGCAGTGCTCGCTGCAGCGCTCCCTCCCTGAACAGGCCCAGCCG
>JAYTFI010000691.1:0-1534 GCA_043734485.1 Acidimicrobiales bacterium
GTCACGGCTCTCGAACCAGCGGGTTGAATAGCGCCCGTAGCGCAAACCCTCAGGTCCCGCGACGCCGGGCGTTGGCGCGACCTCGTACTCGGGGCCGTCCTCTTCGTCCTGGAAGCTTGCTGTGAGGGTGAAGATCACGCCGCCGTCCTGCGTGGCCACGACCCGGCGCGAGGAGAAGCTCCCGCCAGAGCGGGTCTCCTCCAGCTGGTAGCGGATCGGCATCCGACCGTCGCCGGCATCGACGAAGGACGCATGCAGGGAGTGGGGGAGCCGGCTCGGCTCGACCGAGGTCTGCGCAATAGCCAGTGACTGACCAATCAACATGCCCCCGAAGATGTGTGGGACCGCAGCCGTGCAAAGGCCCGTGAAGCTGCCATCGGCTTCGGCGACGGTTCGGAGCTCCCCCTCGATGGGCAGCGCTTCTGTATCCGAAACGACGGGTCGGGCGCTCACGCGGTGGAGACAGATGCCGCCGCGGTGTGCTCCAGGATGGCCGACGTGATCGTCGGCCACAGCGGTTCGGGCATGTCGTGGCCCATGTCCTGGACCTCCAGGAGACGGGCACCGGCGATGAGCTCGGCCGTTCGGCGACCGCCAGACGGGTTGATCAGGGTGTCGTCGAGCCCGTGGATGACGAGGGTGGGCGTGGTGACCTTCCGCAAGCCGTCGGCCCGGCTGCCGGTCGCCACGATGGCAGCCATCTGTCCGACCGCGCCCTGCGGGTAGAACGAGCGGTCGTAGGCGATGGCGGAGAGGGCGCGGACCTTGTCGACGTCGGCATAGCGCCTGCTCATGAAGATCACGCGGTTCTTCGACGCATCGAGGAACGCCTCACGCTCGGTCGGCGGAGGTGTCAGCAGCGTGGCGATCGCTTCGGGAGCGGGCTGACCGAATTCGGGCTCGCCCGTCGTCGACATCACCGAGGTGAGCGACAGCACCCGCCCCGGATGCTCGATCGCCATCACCTGGACGATCATGCCGCCCATCGACGCGCCGACGATGTGCGCCTGCTCGATGTTCAGCGCGCGTAGTAACGCGAACGCATCGTCGGACATGGCGGACAGCGTGTACGGACCGCTCGTTGCCGGCGTCGCGCCGTCGAACTTCGAGGACAGGCCGCTGTCGCGGTTGTCGAATCGGATGACGTAGTGACCACCGTCGGCGAGCGACTGACAGAACGGTTCAGGCCACGAGATCAACTGGGCGGTGAAGCCCATCACGAGCAGCAACGCGGGGTCTGTGGGCTGTCCGAACGTGTCGTATTCGATCTCTACGCCGGCGGGAGTAGTGGTGCGGGGCATGGCGCACTCTGGCGTGTGGGAGCCCGCCGTGTCGATTCCGAGGGGAATCCGGAGGAATCTGCGTAGCGGAGGGAAGGCGGGTAGGTTGCCCGGAATGCGGGTCGCTCTCTGCTCGCACCAGCTTGCGGGTTTCGACGGTGTGTCCGTTGTCGCCGGGCAGTGGGCCGATGCCCTCGAAGCGCTCGGACACGAGGTGATCGAGGTCGCCGGATCGTTCGGATCGCGCCTTGCCG
>JAYTFI010000692.1:0-1550 GCA_043734485.1 Acidimicrobiales bacterium
GAGTTCTGAGCTGCTCGTCGGCCCCGACGGGCTGCACGCCGTTACGCGACCGGGCTCGTACTCGGGGCTACTGGGCCGATAATCGCTGCAGGGTGCGCAGGTCGCGAAAGCCGAGCCTGATGACACCGCTGCGCTCGAAGAGCCGGGCCGTCGAAGGCTGCACGAGGAGGTCGTGCTGCTCGACCATCTTGGCCCAGTCGGTCGTGATGGCCCGCAGCTCGGGCGAGTCGATGCACGGCCCGAGCCGGATCTCGGTAACTCCAGGCTCCAGCCCGAACAGCACCCGCTCCATGGCCCGGGCGGCGCCGGCCCCGATTTCGACGGTGTGATCCGGGACCACAACGCCCTCCCCCTCGGCCAGTGACCGGAACGGAAAGCCGGCATTGCGCTGCTCCGCCCCGGACGGGAGGTGAACGGGCAGCGCAAACTCGATGGCGATGTCGAGCAGCACGTCGAAGAACTCAGGACGCAGTGCCAGCGCGTCCCAATGCGAGTTCAGGTGACTCACGTCGAATCCCCAGTAGATGGCCCGTTCGACCTGCGACCGGCATTCGCGGCGGACCTCTTCGAGGTCGGCGTGATCCCACAGGTCGGGCAGTGTGACCGGGAAGCCACCGTTGCCGTCGACCAGCGACGGTGCGTGCGTTATCGGTCCCCACCGGTACAGGGCGTGTTCGGAGTTGAGGGTGAGCTGCACGCCGATGTCCTCGCCGCGGTAGCGGGCGCTTGCTTCGCGGGCCCACGGGCACGGCACCATGAGCGACGCGCTGGTTGCTATCGGACCTCGCAGTGCGTCGTAGACACCGACGTTGCCGGCGTGGCTCTGTCCGAGGTCCAGGCAGGTGACGATCGCGGCTCGCGTGTCGGGGGCGTAGCCGAGGCGTTCAACGAGGGCGGACACATGGACGACGTTAGGCCGGTTCGTGCCCGCTCTCACATCGTCCCCACAGCCCGACGCCGGCCCCACGGGCAGCGGCGACGGCAACGACGAACTCGTCGGTATGGGCCACGTTCGGCGGGTAGGTGAGCAGGCCGGCATAGCCCGTGCGCGCAAGTTCGAGGTTGACGAACAGCCCGTCGCTGGCCCGCACCACGTAGGCGAGCAGGCGTCCGTAGCGATCGCGCGCCTCGACGTCCTCCTCAAGGCGCACCGGCGTGCCTTCGGGAAGCAGTTGCGCGGTGCCGGCCGAGGCTTCGAGGGCAAAGCACTCGACCGGCGTGTTGGGCTTCTTTGACTCGGGCGTGTCGATGCCGATCAATCGGACGCGCTCCTTCGGGCCGTTGGCGGCGCCAAGCCGTACATCAATGGTGTCACCGTCGACAACATGATCGACGACTGCATTCGCCTCCACCGGGCCGGTGGCCGGCAGCGGACCGATGCTGGGTGGCGATTGCGGTGCAGTTGCCGAAGTGGCGGGTTGGACCTCGATGGTCGGTGTTTCGGCGCGAGCGCAGGCCGTAAGGAAGACTGCCGTGAGCGCGGCGAGGAAGCGTGTCGCAAACGAACGCCGAATGCAGCCGCCGCGAACTCCGGCTGCCCGAATCGGTCG
>JAYTFI010000693.1:0-2445 GCA_043734485.1 Acidimicrobiales bacterium
CACGTAGGACCGCAACACGGACGTGACGGTGGGATGTAACGGGACGAGGCGGGAACGACCGAACTTTCCGTCTCGGATCGTGATCACACCGGCGGTGAGATCGACGTCGTCGCGGGCGAGCCTGATCGCTTCGCTGACCCGCATGCCCGTCGACGCGAGCAACCCGAACAGCGTCTCGTGCGTCGCTGCCCGCAACGGCGAGACCATCGCCGCTGTCGCGGCCAGCAATGCACGGATCTGAATGTCGGACCACAGGTAGGGGGTGGGGCGGCGAGCCGTCGACGGCCAGATCCCGCACGGCGGAACCTCGGTTGCCGAGTCGAGAGTGGCCATGTAGCGGGCGAACCCGCGGACCGCGCCGAGGCGATGCGCCAACGAGATCGGTGCCACACCGACCGCCAGCCCAGCCCATGCGATCGCAGACTGGGCAGTGATCCTCGACGCACCCGTCATGTCGAGGTAGCCCAGGAATTGGGGCAGGACCTGTCCCGGGAACTTGAGCTTGAAACCCAAGCCGCGGCGCAGACGCAAATAGTCCTCCAGGTGCGAGTCGAGATCGCTCATCACGCCACCCCTCCGGGCCATGGCTGGGCGAGACCGCGGAGTGTTTCGACGTCGACTCGGGCGTAGATCGCAGTCGACGTGATCCCTCGATGTCGCAGGACCTCACCAATCTCGATCAGTCCAGCATCGGCGGCGACCAGCGAGCAGGCGAGCGTGTGGCGAAGCCGGTGTGCTCCGACTTCCGCGACACCAGCCCGTCGACAGGCGCGTCGCACGATCGAAGACACCCCGCCGCGGCCCAACGGCCCGACCGGTGCGAGCATCCGCAAGAACAGCTCGCGTCGTATCGTCGGCGGGCGTCCGCGTCGCAGGTAGCCGCTGATTGCTTCGCCGACATCGACCGGCAACGGAAGCCGATCCACCCGGCGATCTTTGCCGCGCACCACGACCTCACCAGCACGCCAGTCGATGTCGCCGAGCATCAGACCGCCAACCTCGCCAGCGCGTAAGCCCAAACGGATCAGCATGAGCAGCACCGCGTAGTCGCGTCGACCATCTGACCGTCGCCGATCACATGACCCCAACAACCCGGCCACGTCCGAATCACTGATCCCCCTCGGCAGCAGGGAGCGGCGACGACCCGTCACCGCCAACGCCGCTGCGGACAAGTCGGAACCCACCAGCCCCTCGACGAAACAGAACCGCAGAAAGGCGCGCAGACCAGCCACGAAGTACTGCGTCGAACCAATCGACACCCTGGCGGCTTCGCGTTGCACGGCACGGGTCACGTCGCCCGCGATCAGACCGCCGAGCTCACAACCAGCAGGGCAGCCCGCCAAGAACCCACGCGCCCGCTCCACATACGCACCCGCCGTGCCCGCAGCAAGCCCGCGTTCGCCCAGCAAATACGCGTGGAACTTGGCGAGCACCAGCTCGTGTCCCAACTTCGGTGACGGCGTCGTGTTCTCGGTCACCACGCCCTGCTCGACCAGTACCGCCACCAGAAGCATCAACCCGCTCGACGAACAGTTCCGATGGTTCTTCGAGGCGCGGCGCAACACGACGAACTCCTCGATTCGCACCGCCGTCACATCACTCGCAGCCAGACCGCCGGTCTCAATCCAACGGCTCAGATGCGCGACCTGACGCAACTCGTTGACCATCGTCAACGGCGTGTAACCCAACACCTCCAACCGCGACCTGTACACGTCAGCGAACCGGGCCAACGGCCCCGCCACCACAGCTCTCGTGACCTTGCTCTTCGACCTTGCCATCGCTCCTCCTTCTCCGGAATCGGAGAAGAAGCCTCGGCCAACGCCCGCCGGATTATGCCGACAACCTCAGCCCTCCCACCCCGCCGCGCAAGGGGCCCGGGTCGGAGGTCGGCATAATCCGAAGGTCGGCATAATCGGCATTGTGCCGACGTCGGCACAACGCCGACAACGGCGCCCCGTTCGCCAACGCTGCACTGGCTCGCACGTGCGCCATCCTCGGGATCCGCCTCGTGCACTCGCGCCCTTACGCACCGCAGGGCCGAGGGAAACAAGAACGACTGAACCGGTTCATCCGCGACCGGTTCCTGAACGAGGCCACCCATCAAGGCATCGCCTCGCTCGCCGAGCTCAACGACCGATTCGAAGCGTGGGCCGTCCAGGTCTGCAACACCCGTGTCCACGCCGAGACCGGGAAACGACCAATCGACCGCTGGCAAGCCGGCGGACCGTCGCGACACCCCGACCCGGCCCGGCTCATCGACGCGTTCCGCTGGGCCGCCACCCGCAAAGTCACGAAGACCGCGACGATCTCCATGGAAGGAAACAACTACGCCGTCGATGCCGCCCTCGTCGGACATCGCATCGAGGTTCGCTTCGACCCCGAAGACCTCACCCGGCTCGACGTCTACTACGAAGGCCGACCAGCCGGCGTCGCAACCCCGTTCAA
>JAYTFI010000694.1:0-1718 GCA_043734485.1 Acidimicrobiales bacterium
GCAAGTGCGGTCATCGAGAACCCCGGGGAGGTCGAGCCTGACGGGACTCGCGCCGTATCCTCGGCAACCACGCGGAGCGATGAGTTCTGGCGGTGGGTCGCTGGCCTCTATCCTGTCCGGACTCGGATTCTCCGAGCGCACCGAACACTGAAGGGGAACGCTGCTGTGGCCATTCGCGCCAAACTGACGACCGTCGACGGGGGAGCCTCGTCGACCAGCAAGGGGGCGGCCGACAAGCCGAAGCGGGAATTCTCCGAGGAGGAGAAGGCGGCGCGCAGAGACCGGGTCACGAAGGCCAAGGACGCGCTCGCCCGTTCGGTCGCGGTCAAGGGTGATCACGTCGCTCCGGCGCGCACCGCCCTGAAGACGTTCCTCCAGCGCCTCAACGAATCGCACCAGCCCGACGACGCCACGTTCGAGGCGATGCTGGAGGCCCCCTTCAAGGCGCCGCCGAAGAAGAAGGTCAACGAGCGCCGCTTCTAGTCGTACAGCGGGTCTCGGCGGGGACCCGCATCTCGGCGGTCGAGGCGGGCCAGGTCTGTCGAGGCGGGCTGGGTCGGCCGACGTCGCACTCAGGCAGGGGCGGGCTCGGCCGTCGGCCGGACCGCCCGCAAGGCCACGATCAGGAGGGTGAGCGCGGCGACCGAACCGAGGTTCGCGAGCATGTGATAGCCGAGCGCCCGCTTCACGAATCCGGACGAGAAGCCGGCCAACCCGCCGCACAGCGACATCATCAGGTCCGCAGCGCCCTGCACCGTGACGCGCTCCGAGGGTGGGATCGACTCCACCAAGAGCGATGTACCACCGATCATGCCGCCGCTCCACCCGAGCCCGATCAGGAACAGACCAAGGAACAGTACCGACGGCTTGGGTCCGGCGATCGCGCTGACGAGCGTGCCGGCGAGCAGGACGCACGCGCCCGAAAGGATCACCTGCACGCGACCCCACGAGTCGGCCAGCCGGCCCACGATCGGGGCGAACAGGTACATGCCGCAGATGTGCAGCGCGATCACGTAACCGGTGAGCTGGCCGGAGTGGCCGTGGTCCTTCATGTGGATCGGCGTCATCGTCATCACCGCGACCATCGCGGCCTGCGAGATCATCATCGACGCCAGTGCCAGCTTCGCCATGCTATGTGAACGTATGAGTCGCAGTGCGGCGGAGATCGGCGGTATGCGGGGACCGGGATCGTCGGGTATCACCCCACCAGCCACGACGAGCGGGTCCGGTCGCAGCCGGATGCCGGTGTTCAATGCGGCCAGAACCAGGAGCACGACAGCGAAGACGAACGGCCCGCTGTAGCGCCACAGCCCGACCCGCTCCGCCATGTCCTCGCACCAGCCCACGAGCACCTGCGCGGCGACCGCGCCGAACGTCGAGCCGAAGAGCAGTAGCGAGATGGCGCGGCTGCGCTGATCGGGAAGGGCGAGATCGGCCGCGGCGTAGCGGGCCAGCAGGTTCGTGCCCTGACCGACGCCGAAGAACACGAGTCCGAACAGGAAGAGCGGCAGCCACCGCTGCTCGGCGCCCACGATGGTGACGACGCCCCCGGCCATGGCGACGATGTAGCCGCGCAGCAGGCCCGGCCGCCGACCCCGGCGCCGCATGAGTGCCGACAGCAACAACCCCGCCGTCGCCCCGCCGAGCGTGACACTCGCCGACGCGGCACCGGCGAACGTATCGCCGCCGAGGATCGTCTTCACGATGGGTCCGCCGAC
>JAYTFI010000695.1:0-19187 GCA_043734485.1 Acidimicrobiales bacterium
GCGGGCGCTGCCCAAGGGCGTGGCCGACATCGTCAACTCGGTGCTGCAGCGCGTCGTGCGTGACGGGACCGGGGTCGGTGCCCGGATCAGCGGTGTGCAGATCGCGGGCAAGACGGGTACGACGAACGACTACAACGACGCCTGGTTCATCGGGTACACGCCGCAGAAGTGCTGCGCGGTCGCCATCTGGATGGGCTACCCCGACGGCAAGCAGCAGATGACGAGCGTGCACGGGCGAAAGGTGAGCGGCGGGTCGTTCCCGGCGCAGGTGTTCGCCCTGACCCTGGGGCCGACCGTGAAAGGCATCGACGTGGGGACGTTCCAGAAGGTCACAGGTTATCCCGGCCAGCTCCTGGGCACGTCGCGGCGTCGGGCCGGTACCGGTTCCGGAACGAAGTCGACGCAGGTGGCCACTCCGGACACGCAGCCACCGGTGACCCTGGTGGAGGTGAGCGCCCCGCCCGTGAGCTCGGTCGGGGGGAGTGAAGCGGCCCGCGAGGGTGGGGTCGGCTCGGGGAGTGTCGTCGTGCCCGAAGTCGGTGCCCCGGTGGCCACATCACCGCCTGCGACGGCAATACCGACACAACCCGACGCGGCCCCCACGGTGCCGGCGGTGCAGCCCGCAGCACCGCCCCAGACGGGTGTAAGCCCGGGCTGACCGTTACGGCTCCGTCGGGCTTGGGCGGGCGCGCGGGGTCAGCCGGCGCAGGCGGGTCAGCTGGTCAGCCGGTGCGGGTAGATCGACCGGCACGAGAAGCACCAGATCTCAACCTCGGCGAGCACCTTCTCGGAGCCCTCGGTGTCCCACGAGGCCGGCACGACGTACATCCGGTGCACCCCGGCCAGGTCGGCGTCGGGGCGGGCGCAGCTCTCGCAGAGTGGTCCCTCGGCGAGGGTCGCGCCGGTTTCCGAGGGCGCTCGGTCGGACAGGCCGGATGCTTCTTCGGACACGGGGATGAAATGTAGCGGTGACATTGGTTACGCTCTGCGAGTCCGCCGGCAGCCACCTCGGCGCTGGACGGCAAGAAAGGCAGCGTGCCCTCATGAGCACCTCGTCGAATCCGGCCCACGCCACCCGACCCCGCCGCATGACCGCCCCCGGCGTGCAGGCCCGCAAGAGCAACAGCGACGGCGCCAGCACCCGCCTCGTTATGGTCACGGCATACGACGCACCCAGCGCCCGTATCGCCCACCGTGCCGGTACCGACATGATCCTCGTCGGTGACTCCCTCGCCATGGTCGTGCTCGGCTACGAGGACACCCTGCAGGTCACGATCGACGACATGGCACACCACACCGCCGCTGTGGCCCGTGGCCTGGCCAGCTCCGAGGCCGCGGGCGTCGACAAGCCCCGCCCGCTCGTCGTCGGCGACCTGCCGTGGATGAGCTACCACGTGTCGGTCGAGGAGTCGGTCCGCAATGCCGGAGCGCTCATGCGGGCCGGTGCCGGCTGCGTGAAGCTCGAAGGCGGCCGCAAGCGCCTCTCGGTGATCCGCGCCATCCTCGACGCCGAGATCCCGGTGATGGGCCACATCGGCCTCACCCCGCAGTCGGTGAACAGCCTCGGCGGCTTCAAGGTGCAGGGAAGGCAGATCGATGCCGCCCGCGAGCTGATCGAGGATGCGAAGGCACTCGCCGAGGAGGGCTGCTTCGCCATCGTGCTCGAGGCCATCCCCGACGCCCTGGCCCGGGCCATCACCGAAGCCATCGACATCCCGACTATCGGTATCGGCGCTGGTCCCCACTGCGACGGCCAGGTCCTCGTGTGGCACGACTTCCTCGGCTTCGAAGAGCGCATGGCCCCCAAGTTCGTGCGCCGCTACGCCCATCTCGGCATCGATGCCGAGGCCGCAGTCGCGGCGTACGCCGCGGATGTGCGCAGCGGAGCCTTCCCGGGTGTTGCGGAGAGCTACTGCAGCTCGCCGGAACTGATCGAGGCGCTCGTGCCTGTCGCCGCTGTCGACCTGGCCACGGAGAACACGCTCTCGGCCGACGCGGAGGAGTTCCTGGCCGGTCTCTACGGGGGCTGATGTACCGATCGGTCGTCGTAGCCGAGCTCGGTCAACGGGCGGCGTTCGAGGCACTAGAACGATCTGATGCGCCGACCCCGAGCCGCTGCGCTCACCGCCGGACTTCTGGTGGTTCTCCTTGTCGGCACCGTTCCGGCGTGTGCGGACGAGGCCGCAGCACCTCTCACGGCCACAGTGATATCGGCGCCCGTGAAGGGCTACACGATCGTGGCGGCCTATCCGCATGAATCGAACTGCTTCGTCGAGGGCCTGCAATGGACCGGAACCGGCTTCCTCGAATCCTGCGGCTTGTACGGGGCCTCGACGGTCCGCCTGGTCACCCTCGCAGGGAAGGTCAGCCGCTCGGTCGTGCTTCCGAAGACGGTGTTCGCAGAGGGCCTGGTCAAGCTGGGTACGAAGCTGTTCCAGATGACCTGGAAGGAACGCCTCGTGTTCATCCGTGACCCGTCCACACTGAAGGAGACCGCCCGGCGCCCGATGCCTCCGGCGCTCAAGGAGGGGTGGGGAATGACGACGGACGGTTCGTCGCTGATAGCAAGTGACGGTTCTTCGACCGTCCGCTGGATCGACCCGAGGACGTTCACGGTCACCCGTGCAATCATCGTGCGGGACGGCGGGGTGGAGGTATCGAACGTCAACGAGCTCGAGCTCATCAACGGCGAGCTGTGGGCAAACGTGTGGACAACCGATCGGGTCCTGCGGATCGACCCATCCACCGGAACGGTGAAGTCAGTGGTGGACCTCACCGGGCTGCGGCCGGCGAACACCCTCGGCCAGCCCGATTCGGTGCTCAACGGCATCGCCTACGACCCGGTGAAGGATCGCATCTTCGTCACCGGGAAGACGTGGGACAAGGTGTTCGAGATCCGCGTCGCCGCCTGACACCGCCCGGCTATCGACCGGGTACACTTGCAGTCCGCTCCAGAGGCTGGTCCGTCCGTACCGTGTGTGCCTGTCACGCGCAGTCGGCTTCGACCGTTGCTCAAGAGCCCCTGCTCCGGACCGTCCGGCGCCCCGCCTCGCCCTGCGAGCGGGTCCAGAGGGAGGTACCACCTTGGCCCTGCGGCCTTACGAAGTCATGTTCATCGTCGATGTGACGCTGGACGATCAGGTCATCCAGACCGTCATCAACCGCTCGATCGATCAGATCAAGACCCTTGGCGGCACGATCGGCCGAGTCGAGAAGTGGGGCCGACGCAAGCTGGCCTACGAGATCCGCAAGAAGCCGGACGGGTACTACGTGCTCGTCGAGGTCAGCGGTGACCCGACCAAGATGGCAGCCCTCGACCGGGCGCTGTTCCTGGCCGACGAGATCCTGCGCCACAAGATCATCAAGGTCCCGGCCGTTGCCGCGGGCCGATCGCTGGCTCAGCCCCCGGCCCTCGAGGACATCGCCTCGGGCGGCGGCCGCGACCGCGATAGGGACTGACCATGCCTGACAACAGTGTCACGATCATCGGGAACGTCACCCGGGATCCCGAATTGCGTTTCACCGCCAGCGGTCAGGCCACCGCGACCTTCGGCATGGCCGTCAACCGCCGCTGGATGAACCGTCAGACGAACGAGTGGCAGGAGGCCGTCTCATTCCTCAACGTCGTGTGCTGGCGCGAGCTGGCCGAGAACGCCGCGGAGACGCTCCACAAGGGCACCCGTGTGATCGTCACCGGCCGCCTCGAACAGCGCTCATGGGAAACCCAGGACGGCGAGAAGAAGTCCATCGTGGAGATCGTTGCCGACGAGGTCGGTCCGAGCCTGCGGTGGGCCAGCGCCTCGGTCACGCGCAACGAGCGTCGTGGTGCGGACGGCGGCGACGGTGACGGCGGCGGCTATAGCCGTGGTGGCGGTGGCGGTGGCGGGAACCGTGGCGGTGCAGGACAAGGTGCAGGACAAGGTGCAGGACAAGGCGCAGGACAAGGCGCAGGACAAGGTGGCGGCGGTTCGAGCCGTCCGGCATCGAACGCCGAACCAGCGGCACCGGGTAGCAGCAGTGGATACGACTACGACGAGGAGCCCTTCTGATGGCACGCAACAACGATCGGGACCGCGGCACCAAGCGGGTCATGAAGGATGACAAGCGCCGCATCCCGAAGAAGAAGGCGTCGCCCATCCCCGAGGGGACCTACGTCGACTACAAGGACATCAACGTCCTACGCAAGTTCATGTCGGACCGCGGCAAGATCCGCGCCCGCCGCGTCTCGGGGCTGTCCTCCCAGATGCAGCGCGACGTCGCGGTGGCCATCAAGACCGCCCGCGAGCTGGCGCTGCTTCCCTACGCCACCCGTACCGTGGCCGAGCGTGGCCCCCGTGGCGGACGTGGACCACGTCGTGACCGCGATGCGACCCCGAACACCGAGTCAGGTTCAGGTTCAGGTTCAGGTTCAGGTTCGGGCGCCGCCGAGGCGACCGCTCCCGAGGCCGAAGTCTCGGCGGAGGTCTGACTATGACGAAGCTCATCCTCCGCAGCGATCTGGCCGGTGTCGGCAAGCGTGGCGACATCATCGACGTGGCCGACGGCTACGCCCGCAACTACCTCCTGCCCCGCAAGCTGGCTATCCCGGCCGCCGCCGGTACGGTCGCCCAGGCCGCGTCGATGCGCAAAGCCCGCGATCTTCGTGACTCCAAGGATCGTGAGTCGGCCGAAACGATCGCCCGCACGCTCGTGCCCGCGATCATCGCGATCAAGGCCAAGGCCCACGACGGGAAGCTGTTCGGCTCCGTCCATGCCGCTGAGATCGCCGATGCCGTCAAGAAGCAGACCGGCATCGAGCTCGACCGCAAGACGATCCTCATCCACGACCACATCAAGACGACCGGGACCCACAGCGTGCCTGTCCGCCTCCACCACGACGTGCAGTTCCCGGTGACGATCGAAGTATCGCCGGCCTGACGGCCTGCTTCCGGCAGCACTCAGGAGTCCGCCCCGGCCCGCCCTCGTGCGGAGTCTGGGCGGACTTCGTCGCGTCCGGGGTGAGATTCGGACGTCCGGCCCACGAGAGTGTCACACCCAAGGTGCATGCTCCGCACGTCATATGACCGCAGCCAGCCCTTCGTCCGGGTTGGGGGAAACTCGTTCGTTCTCCCCAGGCTTTTCCACCGAAAAGGCCGCGAAATCCCACTGTTCCCCCGCTCGTTCCCCACAGGTCATGTCCGTCACGATGCACGGCCGCTCGTTGGCCGATGCCTCCGACGGTGTTCCTTCCTATCTCACCCCGTATCAGCACTTCGCAGCTCTTCCCACGTCGAAACCTGAAGGTCCATGGCTCAATCGCTCGATGACTTCCGCCGCCGCCAGCAGCCACCCGCCGCGTCTTCAGGCGCGCGCCTGCTCCCGCACAACGCGGAGGCCGAGGAATCCCTGCTCGGGGCCATGCTGCTCAGTCGCGAGGCGATCGCGGTGGCAGCCGAGATGTGCGCCAGCACCGACTTCTACCGCCCCGCGCACGGGCACATCTTTGATGCCATCGTCAGCCTCTACGCCAAGGGCGAGCCGGCCGACCCGATCACGGTGGCCGATGAGCTTCGGCGCGCCGGCCTGCTCGACATGGTGGGTGGCTCCGGTGCCCTCGTCGGTCTCCAGGCCGGCACCCCCACCACCACCAACGCGCAGCACTACGCCCGCATCGTCGAAGAGCACGCATTGCTGCGTCGCCTCATCGGCGTGGCTGGGGAGATCTCCGAGATCGGCTACGCGCTCCCCGACGACGTCACGGCTGCGGTCGACCGGGCCGAGGCCATGGTCTTCGACGTGGCCCGGCGTCGCACCACCGACACGATGGCCCCGTTGCGTGACCT
Organism: Acidimicrobiales bacterium; assembly: GCA_043734485.1. Classification (GTDB taxonomy): domain Bacteria; phylum Actinomycetota; class Acidimicrobiia; order Acidimicrobiales; family JANYDT01; genus JAYUDQ01. The sequence continues at coordinate 5,823 of JAYTFI010000695.1, forward strand.
GCTCGGCCTCAATCTCGACCGGCTGGAGATGCTCTACGAGCGGGGTGAGTCCATCACCGGGATCCCCTCCGGCTACCTCGATCTCGACGAGCGGCTCAACGGCCTCCAGCCCAATGCGCTCTACATCGTCGGCGCCCGCCCGGCCATGGGCAAGTCCGCGTTCGCCCTCGGCATGGCTGCACATGCGGCGCTCGAGCACCGCAAGCCGGTGCTGTTCTTCTCGCTGGAAATGAGCCACATGGAGCTCACACAGCGGTTGCTGTGCGCCGAGGCCCGGGTGGATTCGCTACGGATGCGCAATGGCAAGCTCCACGCCGACGACTGGCCGAAGATCACCAATGCCGTGGGTCGCATGGCCGACGCGCCTATCTACATCGACGACAACCCCAACCTCACGGTGATGGAGATCCGCGGCAAGGCCCGGCGCCTCAAGGCCAAGCTCGGCGACCTCGGCCTCATCGTCATCGACTACCTCCAGCTGATGACCGGGCGAACCAATGCGGAGAACCGCCAGGTCGAGATCGCCGAGATCTCCCGCGGGCTGAAGATCCTGGCCCGCGAGCTGGAAGTCCCGGTCGTCGCTCTGTCGCAGCTCTCCCGCGCCCTCGAGCAGCGGGCCGACAAGCGCCCGATGCTGTCGGACCTGCGAGAGTCAGGCTCGCTCGAGCAGGACGCCGACGTCGTCATGTTCCTCTACCGCGACGAGGTGTACAACGCCGATTCGCCGGATCGGGGTACGGCCGAGATCATCGTGGCGAAGCACCGGTCCGGCCCCGTGGGCACCAGCCGCCTGGCCTTCCTCGACCACTACACGAAGTTCGCCAACATGGCCCGGACGGTATGACCGTGGAATGGGGTCCGGCCGGAAGGGTCGAAGCGCCGATGGCGCCGCAGTCTTCGGTGGTTGGAGGGTCACACCGGACCCTATTCCTCGGTCCCCAGTGCATCGGCGGGAACATCTTCCGACCTTGAGGGGTAGTGCCGGTGTGGCTGTTCCGCCTGCGGCCCTACACTGCCGTTCGTGCTGGGCGGACCGGACCTCATGCAATGGCTCGTTCTGGCGTTCGGTGGCGCCATGTTGGTGGGCAACGTAGCGGCGCTGGCCCGTCCTCCGGCTCGCCGAGGCGCAGAAGCGCTCGAACGAGCACCGCGCGGTCGCACGGTGGCTATGGCCATCCTCGGGGGGATCGTCGCGTTGTGGGCGCTTGCATCCCTTCTATCGTGAGCACATTCCGCCCCACCCCGACAGTGGCTACGGTGGCGCCGCGATGATCCTCTCCGACCGAACGCTCCGTGAAGAGATCGCTGCCGGCCGGATCGTCCTCGACCCGTTCGAGCCCGCCAACGTCCAGCCATCGTCGATCGACCTCCGCGTCGATCGCTACTTCCGCGTGTTCCGCAACCACACGTCGCGGGTGATCGACGTCAAGCAGAACCAGGAAGACCTGACGGAACTGGTCGAGATCGACGAGGACGATTGCTTCATCCTGCACCCAGGCGAGTTCGTGCTCGGCTCCACCGCAGAGCGGGTCTCCGTCCCGAATGACCTGGTGGCCCGTATCGAGGGGAAGTCCAGCCTCGGTCGGCTCGGGTTGCTCATCCACTCGACGGCCGGCTTCATCGATCCGGGCTTCGACGGGCACATCACCCTGGAACTGGCAAACGTCGCCAACCTGCCAATCACGATCTATCCGGGGATGACGATCGGCCAGGTGAGCTTTCTGCGGATGACAACGCCCGCCGACCACCCCTACGGTTCGTCGGCCGTGGGGTCGAAGTACCAGGGCCAGCGCGGTCCGACGCCGAGCCGGTACTTCGAGAACTTCCGCACCTGACAGGTTGCCGCTCGAACACCGTGATGGGAGGCAACTCCGCGTTGCTTTCACGGGGTGTGGGCCGGCTGCCCCTTCGAGTAGGCAATTCGGCCTTTTCGCCGCAGAGGGTGGTGGTGAAGAGTCGGTGAAGCTACACTCAGCGTTGTTTGCAGGTCGGATGGCGGTGCTCGGAGACAGAACCATGGCAACGAAAACCAGACAAACCCATAGGCGCCTCGAGCAGGTCCTCGGCCGCATTCGGACCCAGCGAAAGCTGGTCCTTCCCGTCTGGGATTGCGTCTCGATTGCACTCGGCGTGGTCGCCGCCCGGGGTCTGCTCGGTGATCCTGCGATCCAGATCGGCGTGATCACGCTCACCTTGCTTGCGGGGCTGTTGGTTGTCGGCGAGATCGTCGGGCTTTACCGAGGGCGATGGACGGTGGCGAGCTTTACGGAGATCCGGATCCTCGCCGGCTGCTACGTGGCCGCATCGGCTGTGGTGTTCGTCGTTCAGCGGGGCAAGGGCCAGGAGGAGACCGACGCGTTCGTCGCCCTCCTCGGTCTGCTGAGCTTCGCCGCTTCGGCTGCCGGACGGGCGCTCTGGCGGGTGTGGTACGAGAAGAATCAGCGCCCGGAGAACGGGCGCCGGGTGCTTGTTGTGGTCGACGGGGAGAACGGCGTGCAGCTCATCCGAGCCATGCTCCTCGACAAGCAGGGCTCGTACCTACCGGTCGGCATCATCGACGACGATCCGATGCATACGCGTCGTTCAGTGATGGGCGTGCCCGTGAGCGGCACCACCGACGAAGTCGGTCTTGTCGCGAAGAAGCTCGGTGCTGAGGCGGTCGTCGTCGGGGCTCCCCACCTTCCCGTGGCGATCCTCAACAAGATCGTGGTCGAGAGCCGCGGTGTGTCCTGCGAAGTGTTGATCGTGCCGGGTCTTGGCCCGTCCGACGACCCGGCCGGTTCGGCCGGCGGAATCCGTCCCCTCACCGAGCTCGACCTGCTGCAGCGCCGCGAGATCAGCGCGGACTGGAATGTGATTGCTTCGTACCTTCGCGGACGTCGCGTGCTCGTCACCGGTGCCGGCGGGTCGATCGGGTCCGAGCTGTGCCGCCAGATCCACAAAGCCGCACCTGCGCTGCTGGTGAAGCTCGATCGCGATGAATCGGCACTGCAGGCCACGCAGCTGTCGATCGAGGGCCATGGTCTGCTGACCGATCCCACTCTGGTCGTAGCCGACATCCGTGACGGGAACCGTCTGCTCGAAGTGTTTCGCCAGTACCGGCCCGAGATCGTCTTCCACGCCGCTGCCTTGAAACATCTCCCCCTGCTCGAGATGCACCCGGGCGAGGCGGTCAAGACGAACGTCGAGGGCACGCAGAAGGTCATCGCCGCCTGTGCCGACGTAGCCGTCGAATGCTTCGTGAACGTGTCGACCGACAAGGCTGCGGATCCCAGCTCGGTACTCGGCTACTCGAAGCGCATCGGCGAGCGGATGACGGCCAGCTACGCGCAGACGGTGGCGTCGGGCAAGTACGTCTCGGTGCGCTTCGGCAACGTGATCGGCAGCCGTGGATCGGTGATCCATTCGTTCCGGGCGCAGGCTGCGAACGGCACGGCGATCACCGTCACGCACCCGGACGTCACCCGGTTCTTCATGACCGTCGAAGAGGCCGTCCTGCTCGTCATCCAGGCCGGCGGGATCGGTGAGACGGGCGAGGCCCTCATCCTCGACATGGGCCAGCCGGTGCGCATCGACGACATGGCCCGTCGCGTCGCCGCCTCGGTGAGCCCACCGGTGGATGTCGTCTATACCGGCTTGCGGCCCGGGGAGAAGCTCCACGAGAAGCTCTTCGGTGAGGGTGAGACCGATCATCGACCCCGCCATCCCCTCGTCAGTCACGTCGCCGTGCCACCGATTGCTATTGCCAGTCTTGAGTCCCTACGCTATGGCGGCGCGGATGAGATCCGCGCCCGGCTGGCCGCCCTGGCGTGGGAAGGCCCGCGTTCGGCGAATGTCATCTCCTCCGTGAGTGATTCCGGCGAGCCCCGCCCCACGCGCGACCGAGGTTCGATCTCGTCCGCCGGGTCTCGCCGCGAGGACACCGCGGCGGGCTGACAGTGTTTCTCGGGGATCCGTCTGTAAAGCTCCCGTAACACGGCGACAATGGGGAAGAAATCTGCCGTCTCTAAGGTGCGCTTCCATGGTCGCCACCGCAGTGCTCGAATCGTCCCCTTGCGATGCCCTGTGTGACCGGGAGCTCGCACTCCTCGCGGTGCTCGAAGCGGCGCAGGGGCGAGTCGTCACGCGTACCGAACTGGCCTGTGCCGCAGGCCTGCGGCAGGCGCCGCGTCGTGTCGATGTGCACCTGGTGAGCGTGCGCCGGCATCTGCAGGGTGCGCAGAGCCAACTCGTGAACGTGCGCGGGCGGGGCTGGATGCTCGTCCGCACGGCACAGGCCGCGTAGGGACTGCGGGACCTGCGGGACCTGCGGGACCTGAGTCGGGCTCCAGCGCGGCGAGGCCCGCATCACCTACGGTTGAGTTTCCAACCCATTTCCAACCAGGAGCACACCGTGGCGACCAAGGACCCAACGCTCGAGCACATCGCTCGGATCCCACTCTTCGCAGACTGTACGAAGAAGGAGCTGCAGCACCTCCGTTCGCTCTGTGACGAGATCGACGTGGCTGCGGGGAAGGTGCTCACGAAGCAGGGTTCCGTCGGCTACGAGTGCTTCGTCATCGTGACCGGTACTGCCGCAGTGTCCATCGACGATCAGGTCGTTACATCCCTGGGCGCCGGGGCCTACTTCGGCGAGCTGGCCCTGCTCGACAGGCAGCCCCGCTCGGCCACGGTCACGGCTATCACCCCGATGACCGTCCTCGTCATGGGCCCCCGCGAGTTCTCGAGTGCACTCGAGACAGTGCCCGGGCTCGCGCACAAGCTGCTCGGCGGACTCGCCCGTCGCCTCCGCGAGACGAATCAACGCCACATTCAGCACTGAGAAGGAGTCCCTGGACTTGGGGCCGCCGGCGGACGGCGACAGCGGTCGTCAGCGCCGGTCGCGTTTCGGGCCGGAGGCGTGGGCGGCGACGAGTAGCCCGAGTCCGAGGCTAAGAAGCACCGCGGCGGCCGTACTGATGGCCTGCGAAGGTGCGCCGGTGTAGCCCAGGTCGGTGGTTTGGCTAGGGTCGATCGAAGCAGTGGGACCGGTCGACGTCGGCTGCGTCACGGTCACACCGGCAACTTTCGCGATCAGGGTCGTGGGCGGAGCGGTTGTTGTCGGTGGTGTAGTCGGTCGGGTCGTAACCGTGACCGGCACCACCGAGGTGGATGCGGGTAGCGGCAGCGCGATCAACACCATCGTGGTGATGGTGGTGGGTGGGTCCAACACGATGACCGGGGGGTTCGAGTTCGGTACGGGGGTCGTCGTGGTGATTCGTGGTGCAATCGTCGTGGCGGGCGATGCGATGGTGGTCGTTCCGGGGTTCAGTGTTGTCGTTGTCGCATCGAGCACCGTGCTGGTCGGGGCGCCCGCAACCGTCGTGGTTGTGGTTGTCGTCAGGGCCGCAGCGATCGGCGTTGTCGTGGTGCTGGTGGCGACCGGCGTCGTCGTCGTGGCGGCGGACGTTGTCGTCGTTGCGGCCGTCGGCAGGCTGCTGGTGGTGACCGTGGGGGGCGATAGGGGGCGCACACACACCCCGGAAACTCGCACGGACCAGCCGGCGACAGACGCGTGCGAACCTCGCACCCGAACGGTCGACCCCGGTGGCACAGCGACGGTGGTGGCGAAGTCGCCGGTGACGATGTAGCCGGGCGACGTTGCCGTGCCGTCGGGGATGTCGTCGGTCGGACCCGATTGCGTCTCGGGAAGGCCGTCGTTGTTGAAATCGACCTGTACCCGCCAGATCTCCTCCGGCTGCGTGATGGCGTTCTCGCGGCCCACGTACCAGTCCCACGATGCATAGTCACGCAACTCGATCCTGTCGCTCAGCGCAGGGACGACCACGTTCTCCCACGGGGTCTCAAGCTTCGGATAACCCGGCTCGGAGGTTCCGTTCCAGAGCGGAAGGTTGTGAAAACTGACCCAGATCCCGTTGGGTCCGCAGTCGAGAATCGGATTTGGCGCAGCCGTGATTCCGGTCGCGAGCGCATGCGCGGGCGAACCGTCGACGAGTCCGGTTCCTCCCACGGCCACCGCCATCGCGCCGAGCACAGCGAGGACCCGTCTGCGGGCGGTCGAGGCGTGGCGTGGCTTCGCGTGCATGCAGGCTCCCTCGGCTCTCACGGGCTGGCAGCGGCGGCCAAACACCCAACGACACATCCCAAGCGTCGATGCACACCGCATCGGAACCGAACGGTGCCTCGGCCGACCCTATCGACGGGCCGACCCTGAGACACTGCGGATGATTCTCACTTCACTGCACGGAGCGCCACCCGTTTGGCCCGGGGACCCGGGCCAGTGCCGCTCAGACGATGCGCGATCGCAACGTGCCCGTCGTGCGGACGAGAGCGGCAACACAGGCGCCAACCGTAACCAGCAACAGCAGCACCGAACCCATGACCCGCGCGAAGGCCGGGAGGGTCGTCGCGTCGGCCAGGGTGAGCAGCGCGGCGCAGATCGTGGCGACCGCGACGGCAACGCCGAGCACGGCGCGGATGGGGAAGTCGACACGCCACACGCGCTCGGAGCGATGGATGCCGAGACCGACGAACACGATCGCCGTGGCCAGCGACGCCCAACATGCCCCGAGCTGGCCGAACCTTGGTACGAGCACGGCGCACAGCGCGACGTTGGTCAGCGTGCCGGCGATCATCGATTCCAGAGCGGGGCGACCCGTGCCGACGATGGAAGGGCCGGTGTTCACAATCGGAGCTGCGCCACTGATGAGGAGTGACGCGCTGAAGATCACTGCCGGCAGCGCGAGATCCTTGAAACGGGACCCGAGGATCGGGAGTGCGAGCGGGAAGAGTGCAGCCAACGCACAGCAGGCGATCGCCGCCAGCAGGGCAAAGCCGAGCAGTGCGGACCGATAGATCGGCTTCGCCCGTTCCCGGTCCAGCAACGACAACGCAAATGGTTCCCATGCCTGTTGGATGGCCATCGTGAAGAGGATGACCACCGTCGCGAGCATCGAGACCACCTGGAACTTCCCCACCTGGTCGACGTCGGAGAACGCCCGGATGAGGATACGGGTGAGGAGTCCCACGAGCAACGGTGATGCGACCGCCGGGAGCAGAGGCACCGAGTAGCGGAGCATTGTGCGGAGGTGGGCCCGATCGATCTGTGGTGGGGAGATCACCGGCCACATCTGCACGAGGCCTGCGACGGTGACACCCGCGCCGACGATGGCCTGCGCGGCAAAGACCCCGGCAACTCCCGCGTGACCGACGGCAACCAGCGCGATCGTGAGGAGGAAGGTTGACGTCGCGACCACGGCGGCGACAACCAGCGCCGGGATCGGCCGCCGGACCATGCGGTACCAGTGCTGGAGGACGTTGATCATCGCCAGTGCGGGGATCGTGAGCGCCGCGGCCCGCGTGGCCCGGATCTCGCCTGCGGTGCCGTCGAATGCCAGGCGCGCAAGAGGACCAGCGAGAAGCGCGCCGATCAGGCTCAGGCCGAGGCCCACGAGCATCGTCGTCCAGACCCATGTCGACAGCGTTCGGCGCCGGTCAGCGGCTAGCGCATTGCCGGTGAGGCCGCGGACGTCGGCCTCGTAGAACCACCGGGTCGCGGCCGAGTCGAGCCCGAGCCCCGAGGCGTACTGCAGAAGCAGGAGGGCGGAGGTGAGGAGTCCGAAGACCCCGAGTTCGCTGTCGGAGAGCCGCCGGGTGAGGAGGGGGAGCAGCAGCACGCCCGTGATCCGTGCCAGGCCGATTGCCATTGCGTAGACGGCCCCCTCGCGGATTGCGGCCGGGACGCGCTCGAGTCGGCTCAGCACCTCAGCACATCAGGGCGACGCGGGCGATGAGCATGTCGAGGGCCCGCTCGTTCATGCCCCCGTGGGGGATGATCACGTCGGCGTAGCGCTTGGACGGTTCGATGAAGTTGAGATGGGCGGGGCGAACCGTGCTGAGGTACTGCTCGATCACCGACTCCGCGGTACGACCCCGCTCGGAGACGTCGCGCTGCAGCCGTCGGATGAAGCGGACGTCGGGGTCGGCGTCGACGAACACCCGTAGGTCCATGAGCTCGCGTATATCCGGCTCCCACAGCACGAGGATGCCCTCGATCACGACAATCGGCGCCGGGCGGATGGTGGCGACGGCATCGGAGCGTGCGAATACGGTGAAGTCGTAGATCGGGACGTCGACCGGCTGTCCGTCGAGAAGCGATTCGATGTGCGTTCGCAGCAGCTCCCAATCGATCGAATCGGGGTGGTCGTAGTCGACCCGGGCGCGGGCGTCGAGGGCCAGCTCCGGGTGGTTGCGGTAGTACGAGTCGATGGAGATGACCGCGACACGATCGCGCCCGAACGCACCGATGAGACGGTCGGCGACCGTGCTCTTGCCCGACCCCGTCCCGCCGGCCACACCCAGCACGAAAGGTCGCGGTCTCTCGGCCTCAGACATCGCTGCGGGTCTAGCAGGAACCGGTATCGCTCCGGGCGCGAAGGCCGCTCCCAGCACGGGCGTCGAAGACTCGTTGGTCCCAGGACGGCGCCGCTAGGTTAGGAACTATGTCCGAACCGAAGACCGCCGCCCCACGCGCGCGCCGGTCACCCAGTCAGCTCGCCTTGGCCGTCGGCATCGCGCTGGCCGCCGTCACTGTCGTCTCCGGCATCCTGGGGGCGGTCGAGCAATGGCACGACGACTCATCGATCAGCCGGAAGGTCTTCGGCAACATCCCGTCGGCGATCCAGACGGTGTTCTACACGGTCCTGCCGATCCTCTTCCTTGCGGGCGCGTGGCTGTTCGCGCAACGGATCAAGAACTGGGAACGCGGTGCGCCGGACGACCGCCGGACCACGAAGACGAACGCCAAACGGCGCATGGGCGACTTCCGCTCGGGCGTCTACATGAAGACCCTGATGCGCGACCCGGCCGCCGGCATCATGCACTCGCTCATCTACTTCGGCTTCATCGGGCTCTTCGCGGTCACCACCGTGCTCGAGATCGACCATCAGATGCCCGAGAGCCTGAAGTTCCTCCACGGCACCGTCTACAAGGGCTATGCGGCGTTCGGCGACACCGTCGGGCTGATGTTCCTGTCCGGGATCGTGTGGGCCATCTTCCGCCGCTACGTGCAGCGCCCGTACCGCATCCGCATCAAGAACCGGCCGGAAGACGCCGTCATCCTGGGCACGTTCTTCGTCATCGGGGTGTCCGGCTTCCTGGCCGAGGGCATGCGCATCGCGCTGGTCGGACGTCCGAGCTTCGAGAAGTTCAGCTATGTCGGCTACCCGCTCAGCGCCACCTTCGACCAGCTCCGAAGCCTCAACCAGTGGCACCGTGCAGCGTGGGGCCTGCACGTCGTGGCGTTCATGGCCTTCCTGGTCATCCTTCCCATCACCAAGCTGCGCCACATGTTCACCTCACCCCTGAACATGTACCTGAAGGACCGTCCACGGCCGAAGGGTGCGATGCGCCCGATGCCGAACCTGATGGAGACGTCGCTCGAGAGCTTCGGTGCGTCCACGGTCGAGGACTTCACGTGGAAGCAGCTGCTCGACACCGATGCCTGCACCATGTGCGGCCGCTGCACGGCAGTGTGCCCGGCGCACGCCACCGGCAAGCCGCTCGATCCGCGCGAGATCGTGCTGAAGATCGGCACGGTGATGGCACTCACCGGCCCGAACGGAGCGTCCGGCCACGTGTCGCCCCCGGTCTCGATCGACCCGGAGATCACCGTCACCACGAACAGTGTGTTCGAGCGGATCACCGCCGAGGAGATCTGGGCGTGCACGACGTGCAAGGCGTGCGACGAGAACTGCCCGGTCAACATCGAGATCCTCGACAAGATCCTCGACATGCGCCGCTACCTGTCGCTGATGGAGTCGAACTTCCCGAGCGAGCTCGGTAACGCCTACCGGTCGATGGAGAACACCGGCAACCCGTGGGGCATCAACCAGGGTGACCGGGCCGACTGGGCCAAGAACCTCGACGTCGCCATCGTCGAGCCCGGGTCGCCGCTCGACCACGAGTACCTCTACTGGGTCGGCTGCGCGGGCAGCTTCGACGACAAGAACAAGAAGGTCACGCAGGCCACGGCGAAGCTCCTGCAGCGGGCCGGCATCGACTTCGCCATCCTCGGCCCGAGCGAGCAGTGCACCGGCGACCCGGCGCGGCGGTCGGGCAACGAGTACATCTTCCAGATGCTGGCCATGGCGAACGTCGAGAGCCTCAACGGCATGGGCGTGAAGAAGATCATCACGCAGTGCCCCCACTGCTTCAATACGCTGCTGAACGAGTACCCGCAGTTGGGCGGCAACTACGAAGTCGTGCACCACAGCCAGCTGCTCGAGACGCTGATCGGCGACGGACGCCTCAACCTCGACGGCGCAACGCTCGATGAACGGATCGTGTACCACGACTCGTGCTACCTGGGGCGGCACAACGACATCTACACGGCACCTCGCAAAGTCCTCGGATCGCTCAAAGGGATCTCCATCATCGAGGCCCCTCGCAACGGCACCAAGGGCATGTGCTGCGGCGCCGGCGGGGCGCGGATGTGGATGGAGGAGAGCATCGGCACCAAGGTCAACGACGAGCGCTCCCGAGAGCTCGTAGAGACCGGCGCGCAGCGCGTGGCCACGGCCTGCCCCTTCTGCTACATCATGATGGACGACGGGGTGAAGGCGAACGGCCGTGACGACGTGATCGTGCAGGACATCTCGATGCACCTGCTCGAGGCGATCGAGAAGGCCGAGTCCCGCACCGAACCGGCGCCGATCGAGATCGGCATCGTCTGAGCGTTTCTTCGACGCTGCTGGCGGCGCTCTTCAGCCTGCTGATCGCGACGAGCGCGTACCTGGGAGCGACAACGCTGCTCGACGCTGGCCAGGCGGGCGTTCCCCGGCGGGGATTCCTGTTCCTGAACGGCGCAGTCGTTGCTGCCAGCACCGTCGCGGCGTCGCTTGCGCCGGGCGCCCCGACCGGATCGGCGGAAATCGACACCTTCTACCGGTGCCTCCTCGGAGCGCTGGGAGCACTTGCGGGTGGCATGGTTGCCCTTCCCGTGCTCCTGCTGGCTTCGCTGGGTGTCATCGCGACGATCGTGGCCGGCGAAGGGGAGGCGGGCCCGCTGGCTCTGGCCAGCGTGGCTCCGGGGCTGACGATCGCGGTCCGCCGCAACCTTGCCGGCGGGCGGCGACCGAGTCCGTCCGGGACCGTTCGCGCCGCGACACCGGGCGGATGGGGGACGGCCGTTGTTCTCGTGCGACTCGTTGCCGGTGGCACCATCGCCAACGCCCTCCTGCGCCTCCCGACGGGGCTGGCCACGCGTCTTCCGACCGCCGTTGCGGGCGCGGTCGCCGTTGTCCTCGCCGTTGCCGCGCTCATCGGCGCACCGCGGCGGGTCCGACGGATCGGCGTCGCGGTTGGTGTCGTCCTCGTCGGGTTGGCCGGCGCCGGTGCGGCAGGCGCCGCGCTAGTGGCCAGGGCGGCGCGGACGACCGCTGAACAGGGAATCGATGCGGCCCGCGGGGCGCTGACCGCGGCCCGCAGTGGCGATGCCGTCGTTGCCTCGCGCGGGTTCCAACAAGCGGCGGCCCTCCTGCGCACCGCCAATCAGGAGCTGCGGTCGCCGCGTGCGGTCTTCGGGCGGTTCCTGCCGGTCGTCGCACCAAACGTTCGAGCCGCCCGTGAGCTCACCGGCGCCGGGGCAGATGTCGCGAGCCGTGCCGCATCGGCGGTGGCTGCGGTCGACTTCTCCGGTCTGCGGGAGCCTGACGGGCGCATCGACGTCGAACGGATCGCCGCGCTCCGAACGCCGGTCAGCGAAGCCCGTGAAGCGGTCGAGCGTGCGCTGGTCTCGCTCGACGCCATCAACGGGCCGTGGACGGCGGGGGCCATCCGAACGCAGGCCCTGTCGCTGCGCAGGGAACTGGTGACTGCCCGTCTTTCGAGCGGTGATGCAGCCGCCGTCCTGGACGCACTTCCCGACCTCCTCGGCCGGAGCGGTCCGCGTCGGTATCTGATCGTGGTGCCGACCCCGGCCGAGGCCCGTGGCAGCGGCGGACTGATCGGCAACTATGGGGAGATCACGGTCGACGACGGCAGAATTGAGCTCTCCCGCTTCGGGAGGACCATCGAGTTGAACCAGAACGGCATTCCCGGACCGCAGCGGGTGCTCGTGGCGCCGGCCGACTACCTCCGCCGCTACGCACCCTTCGAGGTATCCCAACTGTGGCAGAACGTGACCCTGTCCCCCGACTTCCCCTCGTCGGCCGAGGCCATGGCGTCGCTCTACCCGCAGTCCGGCGGGAGCGAGATCGACGGAGTGATCAGCGCCGACCCGTTTGCCCTGGCCGCCATCCTGCGCCTCACCGGATCGATCACGCTTGAGGGTTGGCCCCAGCCGATCACGGCGGAGAACGCCCCGACGACGCTGCTCCATGACTGGTACTCGCAGCTCACCGAAGCCCGCAACCGCGAGCGGATCGACCTCCAGGGCAGGGTGGCCTCTGAGGCATGGTCGCGGTTGTTGCACCTGCCTTTGCCGGCACTGCAGACGCTCGCATCGACATTCGCTGCCCCCGCTCGCGACCGACACCTGCAGCTGTGGGCGAAGCGGGCTCCGGAGCAGGCCTTCTTCCGCCAGATCCGGGTCGACGGTGCGATGGACCCGCTCGCAGGGGACGGGTTCGCGGCGGTCACCAACAACGCGGGCGCGAACAAGATCGAGTGGTACCTGCACCGCACGATCTCCTACGACGCAACCGTCGACCTCACCGCCGGAACGGTGAGGTCGATCGCAACGATCGACATGCAGAACGACGCCCCCGCTTCGGGCGAGGCGCGGTACCTGATCGGAAACGGGGCCACGCCTCCTGCGCCGGATGGGACCTCGGTCCAGTACCTTTCGCTCTACTCGCCGCTCCAGTTGCGGCATGCGAGCTTCGATGGCGTGCCCCTTGAGACGACGAGTGACACGGAGCTCGGCCGCAACGTCTATTCGGCCTGGATACGGATCCCGCCGGGCGGGCACGGCGTGGTCTCTGCCGAGTTCGAAGGGACACTTCCGGGGGTGGCGAAGACGGGCTACTCGGTCGAGATCGGCTGTCAGGCGCTGGTGAACCCCGATCAGGCAAAGGTGCGCATCCGCGTCACTGGACGACAGCCGACGGCGGTCCTCAATCTGGCGGCGTCAGATGGATCGTTCGGTGCCAGCGAACCGGTTACCTGCCGCAGGCGTTACGAGCTCCGCCTTGGCCCGAACTAGTCGCCGGGTCGTGGACCTCGAAGGGGCGGCGAATCGCGTTCGGGTTCTCGCCGGTGGGCGTGAAACTGTCGCGTGGCTACGGTTTTTCGCCGGGCGGCGCGATTGCGAAAGGTTGCGGTCGGCGGCGCGGGGTGGTCGGGGCGAAGGTTTAAGGGCTCAGG
>JAYTFI010000696.1:0-2383 GCA_043734485.1 Acidimicrobiales bacterium
CCGCCGCCGGACTTCCGCACGGTGTCGCTCCACACGGTCAGCTATCGCTACCCGGGGGGCGCTGCGATTCTCGATCGGTTCTCGCTGGTGCTGGCGCCGGGTCGCCGAATCGCGTTGGCCGGTCCGAACGGGGCCGGGAAGACGACCGTGCTGGCGCTGCTGCTCGGCCTGCTCGAACCTGACAGCGGAACGATCCGTGTCGATGGGGTGCCGTTGGCCGAACTGCATGTCGATGTGCATGCATTTCGCCGCGGGATCGGCGTTGCATTCCAGCACTCTGAGTTCGTGCCGGGAACGATTCGGGAGAACGTGCGCTACGGACGGCCCGATGCGAGCGAGGACGACGTGCTGACTGCGCTACGCGACGCCGAAGCGGACATCGTCGTGGCCAAGCTCGACAAGGGCCTCGATGCGTGGATCGGCGAAGACGGCGATCGGCTCTCGGGCGGCGAGCGCCAGAGGATCGCAATCGCCCGGGCCATCCTTGGCCATCCTCGACTCGTCGTGCTCGACGAACCAAGCAACCACCTGCCGCAAGCGGTCATCCTTCGCATCCTGGACCGGATGGCGCAGTGGGACAATCCTCCGGCCGTCCTGCTCATCTCGCATGACCCGAAGGTGCTTGCCGCTGCGGATGAAACGGTCCTGATCACCCCCGCAGAATCGGTCGACGGCCAAATGCCGGCCGGCCTCCGCATGACCGCGGTGGCACGGTGATCAGCGTTCTGCGTCGCCCGACGACGCCAATCCACCCGCTGCTACTGGCCGAGGCGCTGACGGTGAGTGTGGCCGTGAGGATCTCGCTCCGCTTGCGCGGCGTCGGCGCAACAACCCGTCTCGCCGGCCGGGTCGTCGGAGCCAGCTGCGTCCGGGCAGCACTGAGAGACGCCCGCGATCCGCGTGAGCTTCCGAACCCCCGTCGCATCGAGGTTCTTTTCGACGACATACCGATCGCGGTCCGCCGGATCGGGTCCCGACGACCGTTCCGCTTCGCCTGCCTGCCACGGTCGCTCACCGTCTGGATCCTCCTTCGGCGAAGGCGTGTCCCGGTCGATCTCCGGATCGGTGTTTCGGGCGGAACGAGTGACTTCGCCTCACATGCATGGGTCGAATGGCGGGGGCTCCCGGTTGGCGAGGGGACATTCGACGTCACTCGATTCCGCGCACTGCCACTCGAACACTGGGTGATCGGCGCGCCATGAACACGGTGAACGGCGCGCCATGAGCACGGTGAACGCCAGCAACCCTGTGAACGCCGTCGAGCGCGTCGACTTCGGCAGCTGCGTTGCCCTCCTTGAGATGGCGGGTCTCTTGATCGACAGCTCGCTGTGCCTGCCGGAACTGGCAGCACCCGAGCCAGATATCAGCGCAGGCGCGAACGACTTCGATCCCGAGGTGCTCGTCGTCCGCCATTGTGTCGATGACGACGGAGTCAGCGCAACGAGCGATGCCTCGATGGACCCACCTCGTTTCGCTGCCACCGAAGAAGGTTGGGAGCTGTTCGTGGCCGGAGTCGCCCGTGTGCACGTCAGCCGCGACGGTCGCCGGGTGTTCGTGGCGCACCGCTCCGATGCCGACCCTCTGCTGCTTGCGCACCTCGTGGTCGACCAGGCCGTGCCACGCGCCCTCGTCGCCCGGGGCCGAATCGTTCTGCACGCAACCTGTGTTGCCGAGGGCGGCCTGGCCTTCGGCTTCCTCGGTCCGACGGGAACCGGCAAGTCGACGCTGGCGCTCGGTTTCGCCGCCGAAGGGGCCGCGTTGGTGGCCGACGACTGCCTCGTCGTGACGTTTGACGGACCCGAGACGGCAGTCGTGCCGAGCTATCCGTCTGGTCGACTCCGTTCCGACAGCGTCACCGCACTCGGGCTTGACGTGTCGGCGCGACCTGCTGCCGGTGGCAAGCAACGCGTGAACTTTGCCGGAGCTCATCGGGAGGTGCCCCTTGCCGCCCTGTTCCTACTCGACCGTTCCGACACGTGCGGATCACCATCAGCGCGCCGCCTGACGCCGGGCCACGCGGCGTGGCTCCTGGCCCGCAATGCGTTTGGATCTGCTGCCCTGCCGGAAGAGGCATCCGCAGCCGTCAGTGCAGTTGCGGCAATGCAGCCGATCGTGTGCAGCGTCCCCGTCCTCGTGCTTCGCTATCCATCCGACCTGGATGGGCTGTCGACGCTTCGGGCGCTTGTCCGCGCAACCGTCTCGGATGCCGAGAAGTCCGCGCCGCGCGTCACGGGTCGAACGCGATCGACGGGCTGATGCCGGTGCCCGCTCTGCTGCACGGGCACAACAAGCGCGCCGAACCACATCCAAGGGGAGTTCCGCGCTTCCTCGGTGCACCGCTTGCGGGGCGGGCGCGGCGGACGGCGAGTACGTATGCGGAGGT
>JAYTFI010000697.1:0-2127 GCA_043734485.1 Acidimicrobiales bacterium
GCATGGCCCGACGTTGCCGCGCAGATCGTGTGCGGCACGTACGAGGCTCCGAGATGGTCGAACAGCTCGGGCCCGATCGACGACGCGGCGGCCAACCCGGCCGACGAGTTGTAGAGGTAGGGCACGATCCCCGCGGGCCCATCGGGCCCATCGATGCATGCGCGCATATGGTTGGCAACGAATTCCATGACTTCGTCCCAGCTGGCCTCCCGGAATGATGCCGTGCCCTTGGGGCCCACGCGTACGAGCGGTGTGAGCACCCGGTCGGTGCCATTCACTCGCTCGCCGTGGTGCTTCACTTTCTTGCAGATGAAGCCCTGCGTGAAGGGGTTGGCGGCGACATCGGCAGGCGCGGCATCGACGGCCACGAGCCGGCCGTCCTCGACCTCCACGCGTAGGCTGCACGAATCCGGGCAGTCGAGTGGGCAGGCCGTAAGCAGCGTCTTGCGCATTGGACCGATGGTACGACCGTCGAGCACCGCCGTGCCGGGCTTTGCAACTGGTCGACTGATCGCCTCGCCGGGCCATGAGCTCAGCTCAGAGTTTTCTTACGGGTGGACGTGGGCTGCGAAGTCGGCCCGCGCTTCGGAGCGGATGGGGGCCCGGCGCTCGGCTGCGAGGTCGGTCGTCAGCCGAACGAGCCACGGACCGAGGATGAGGGTGAGGGTGAAGCCGAGGGCCAGCACGGTTCCTGCCAGCAGCCCCTGACGCAGCGCGCCGAAAGACCCGTTGGCGGCCACGAACGTGCCGACAACGAGGGTCATCAGCACACCGCCAGCGACGATCCGAACGGCGGTCCGGCGACCGTTGCCGGACACGGCCGCGGACAGAGCGGCGGCAAGGTCGGCCGCGTACACAAGCCGAGTCCGGTCGCCCCGGTACTCGAAGGAGCACGTGGTGACCGCACTCGCGTCGCCTGGGAAGCTGGGCCAGTGGAGGAACGAACGCTGGATGAGCTCCGGGCCGACCGGCTCACGTGGGACGACCACGTCGCAACCACCGAAGGGATCGACCACTGGTGCTCCATGAGCCCGTGGATGCTCGGCGTCCACACGGCCTTCAGCCATGCTGCAGCCACCGCCGACGTACTCGTCGGCGTGGCCGAGGACGGACAGATGGCCTTCGCACGTCGGCACCTAGAGGACGGGTCGGGCGCACTGCTGCCGATGGACGCGACATGGGCGTTCGGTTCGGCCATCGTTTCGTCGGCTGAGGACACCCGTGCCCTCGAACGCTTCTGTCGCGACTGTGCGGCCTGGCTCATCGCCGACCCGGACTGGCGGCTCCTCGCGTGTTCCGGCATCGCCGAGGGAAGCCCGCTGGACCGCGCCCTCATCGCCGCGTTCGCCCCTCACGCACGAGTGCTGGCCGGGCCCGACACCGACCGCTGCGTCGCCGCGCTCGGTGACGGCCTCGAAGCGTGGCAGGCACGTCGCACGCGCACATTCCGGCGCAACATCCGCCAAGCCGAGCGGCGAGCCGAGGATGCCGGTGTGACCGTCGAGATCGCCGACGGTCTCGCGCCCCACGTTCTCGTCGAGCGGCTGCACGGTGTCGAGCAGGCGAGTTGGAAGGGAGTCGACGGCAGCGGTATCGAGAGCCCGGAAATGGGCACGCTCTACGCGGGGCTCGTCCTGGACCTGTCGAGTGGCCCGAACACGCGCGGGTCGCTCCGCTGCGCGTTCGCCCGGCTCGGCGGCCGCGATGTCGGCTTCGTCCTCGGCGGCGTACTCGGTGATACCTACCGCGGTCTGCAACTCTCGTTCGTCGAGAATATACGCACGCTTAGTATTGGCAACGTGTTGCAGGCGCACGAGGTCGCCCGCCTGTGTGCCGACGGAGTCGACCGCTACGACCTCGGCATGGACATCCCGTACAAGCGCAACTGGGGCGAGCAGCTCGTTACGACCCGCACGCTCCTGGTCGCGCGCTGACGACTTCTGCACACGGCCATCCGCGAACTTTGTCGTCGAAAGCCGGTGACAGCGGCTCTCGGCAGCGAAGTTCGCCGGTCACCCAACGTTCGGGCGCTCAGCTCGTCACCCGCCGCCGGCCCAGGTCGTGCAGCAGCTCCGGTAGCCGCGGCGTCGCGTACCGGGCGGCGAGGCGAGCGCAGACGATCCACAC
>JAYTFI010000698.1:0-1652 GCA_043734485.1 Acidimicrobiales bacterium
CTGCTGGTGCTCGACGCAACCGAAGGCGTCACCCATCAGGATCAGCGCCTGGCCGAGCGCATCGACGCGGCCGGATGCCCGATCGTCGTGCTCCTCAACAAGTGGGATCTGCTTGACAACGACGGCCGCGGCGAGGCCACGTACAGCATCGAGGACCGGCTCGCGTTCCTCAGCTATGCGCCTGTGCTGAAGATAAGTGCACGTAGTGGCCTGGGCATGCACAAGCTGATGCCGGCACTGGCCGAGGCCATCACGAAATACCACATGCGGGTGCCGACGCGCGAACTGAACCAGCTCATCCAAGAAGCGGTACAGGCTCACCCGAGCCGTGAGGCCCGCATTCTCTATGCCACCCAGGGCGCCACCGATCCGCCCACGTTCACGCTCTTCGCCAACCGTGAGCTGTCGCCGCAGTACATGCGCTTCATCGAGCGGCGCATCCGTGAGCGCTTCAATTTCGGCGCAACGCCCCTGAAGCTGCGGGTGCGCAAGCGCGGCGGTTGAGGTGCGGCGCGGCGTCTCGCGGATCGTGGCCGCCGGGATAATCGTCGTACTGGTCTACGTCTCTTGGCGCCAAGCGGTTCTGACCGGCCGCTCCGCCCGTGACCGCTTCGTGGGGGCGCGCGTTGCGCCAGTCGGGGCGCCGGGGTTCTCTGTCCGGTACCCGTCGCTTGCGTTCGTAGCCACCTGCCGATCGTCACACGTCGCCGCCGACGATCCAATCGTGCGTCCAGGCGTCACCGGTGCCTCGCACGAGCACCAGTTCTTCGGAAGCCGGATGACGACCGCACAGTCCGTTCTCGCAGAGCTGCGGCGGTCGGCGACGACCTGTGACGATCCCGCCGATCACGCCGCCTACTGGCTGCCCACCGCTCGCGGAGCCCGATGGTCTGCTCTGCGCGCGTACTATTCGGCGGGTCCGCTCGACGCGGCACTGATCGAGCCCTACCCGCTGGGGCTGCAGATGATCGGCGGACGCTCTCATACTCGGTCGGTCGCCTGGAGCTGTGGGCGCGGAGTCGACGAGATTGGGTGGACGTCGGATCCTCCGGCCTGCAAGGGGTCTGTGTCGCTCGTAGTCCGTGTCTCGTTCCCGCAGTGCTGGGACGGGCTGGGCCTGTCGCCCGACCACGTCGCCGGTACGGTGCGCGGTGCCTGTCCAGCGTCACATCGTCACGCGCTGCCGCGGTTGCGCCTGCGCGCCGAGTTGTCGGGATCGCCCGACGACGTCGTGCTCTCCTCAGGATCCGCAGCCACCATGCATGCGGACTTCTGGAATGCGTGGGAGCCGGCTCGCCTGGCCGAACTGGTGGCCGTGTGCATTCGCGGGGAACGGCGTTCGAACGCAGAGCTCGCGACCTGTCGGGCTGCAGGTTCGGGCCGGGCGCAGTGACTCAGTGCGCGGCGCTGTTGGTCTTCTCCCGTTCGATGGCGGCGTTGATCTCCCGCCACGCGGCCCGGGCGCCCTCGAACCCGGCAGTCGATGAGGTCTTGTCCGGCTCGAGCATCTTGTAGACGTCGAAGAAGTGCTTGATCTCCTCGAGAAGCTCCTGGGGAAGATCGCGGATGTCTTCGACGCCCTTCCACCGCGGCTCGGTGGGAGGCACGCACAGGATCTTGGCGTCCGGTCCAGCTTCGTCCTGCATCCACAG
>JAYTFI010000699.1:0-17203 GCA_043734485.1 Acidimicrobiales bacterium
GCTGTTCGCCATCGAGGGAGCGCTGATGAGCGCACACCGGCGCCTCGGCCGGGCGCTCCTGCGCACCCGCTGACCGCTCCCGCGCAGGCAGCGAGCGACGCAGACAGCGAGCGACCCCGCAGGGGAGGCGCACCGCGTGCGGGTGGCGCAGCGGAGCCGGGGCCCGCACGCCAATGTTTCAGCGCATGCGGTTGCGGACGCGGTCTTCGAGCGATTCCACTCGGAACACGGCAAGGCTCGAAAGCGTCGCGGCGAAGACGAGCACGATGACGATGGCGGCGAGGATGCGTCGTGGCCACACGCCGTCGTTGCGGAACATCGAGCGGACGACGCCGGCCGGGGGACGATCATCGGCCTGCAGCGCTAGTGCGTCGGGCGCCAAGGGGTGCGGTGCGATGGCATGGATGACGAGCTGCGCCGAGCTTCCCGTCACGATCGCAATCATCGAGGCGGTCGGCCGGACAGTGAAGGTCTGGCGGGCGGTGGAGGTCTGCGGGACGGAAGCCGCGTCGCCGGGTCCTCCGACTGCAGCGGCCTGCACATCGACCAACCCTGCATACACCGGTGCGAGGTGCGAACTACCGACATCGACGTCGAACGCATCGTCGGCGATCCCGATGCGCACCCGTGTGGCTGACGTGTTGACGACGCGGATCGAGGGCGCCGAGTCGGCAACGTCGGGAAGGGTGAAGGCAGACGGATGCGACGACCGGCCGAGCAGCAGAACAGTCGGCGACGTTCCGGGGGCCACGGTCAGCTCGGCTGCGGCGCCAGGACCGGCATCGCCCCGAACGCCGATCGTGTGGTGTCCGGCCCGAACGACCATGAAGTCCGTCGTGCGGCCGCCGACCATGGCCACGACGCGGAGGCGGCCGTCGAGGAGGAGATCGATCGAGCCGCCGTCATCGGTCAGGTTCGCGAACCGCAGCGCTGCGGGCCGCTCAGCCGGAGCCTCCGCCGCGGACGCACGGTCGGCACCGATCGCGGGACCCGACAGCGCCAGCGCACCGGACCCGCCGGCAACGGCGAACACCGCGAATGCCGCGCGCAGACAAGGGCCCATTGGGTTCTCAAATCGGCATCCGCGCACGATTCCTGTATAGGTCCGCCGCCCCTAACCGCCCCGAACCGCGCCGAACCGCCCCGAACCGCCCCGAACCGCCCCGGACCGCGCCGGACCGCGCCGTCGTCAGCGACCAGCGCTGGGGCAGATGTCGGCCAGCGCGCAGGCCGCACAGGCCGGTTTGCGGGCAAAGCACACCCGACGTCCGTGGAGGATCAGCCGCAGGCTGAACGCCCCCCGTTCCGCGGCGGGGACCATCGCGTTCAGCTCGAGCTCGACTTTCACCGGGTCCTCCTCCACGGTCAGCGCCAGTCGGCGCGCCAGACGCCCTACATGCGTATCGACCGGCAGGCCCGGGAGCCCGAGCGCGACGCTGCGCACGACGTTCGCCGTCTTGCGTCCGACGCCGGGAAGGCTGGTCAGATCCCCCATCGGCCCCGGAACCGTGCTGTCGTACCGCTCGACGAGCGCGGTGGCCATGCCCAGCAGCGACTTCGTTTTCGCGTTGAAGAACCCGGTCGGCCGGATGAGATCGGCGAGCGCCTCCGGATCGGCGGCGGCAAGGTCGGTCGGCTCGGGGTAGCGGGCGAAGACTGCCGGCGTGACGAGGTTCACGCGGGCATCGGTGCACTGCGCGGACAAGATCGTGGCCACAAGAAGCTGGAAGGCATTCCCGTGGTCGAGCTCGCAGATCGCGTCCGGGTACATCGTGACGAGGCGCTCGTGCACGACCTTCGCTCGTCCTTTGGCGGTTCGGGGCCTTGCAGTCACAGCCATTGCGTCGAACCTACCCCGGAGGCCCGGCCGACCGGCGGAGATCGGACGCCGAGCAGCGCCGACCGGAAACCCGCACCGTCAGCGCTTGCGGTTCATGAACGCCAGGGCCATCAGCACCAGCGATGCGAGCACGACGACGCCGATCAGGGCCATGCGCGCAGCGTACCGGCTCTCTCGAGAAGGCCGCCGGGCACTGCGCGCCGCAACGGGGCATAGCCCGTAGCCTCGCGTCGTGGAAGAGACCGTCAGCATCAGCCCCCGCGCCCCGAAGGCGGTGCTGCGCCGTCGGTTCGACCTCGCCAGGGACGACTTGGCCGAACTGCTGGCGAGCGAGCCCGCATACCGGGTCAAGCAGGTCTGGCAGGGCCTCTATGAGCAGGGCCTCGAACCTGACGAGATGACCACGCTGCCGAAGGTTCTGCGTGGGCGTCTCACCATCGAAGCAGAACTGGGTCCGTCCCTCGCATTGGCCAAGGAGACGACCAGCACGGACGGCCAGACCATCAAGTGGCTGTGGGCGCTGCACGACGGCGCCCAGATCGAGACCGTCCTGATGCACTACCCCGAGCGCTCGACCGTGTGCATCTCCTCGCAGGCCGGCTGCGCCATGGGATGCGGGTTCTGCGCCACCGGTCAGGCCGGTTTCCAGCGCCAGCTCCGCGTCGGCGAGATCGTCGAACAGGTCGTGCGGGCCCGCCGCCGGGCACAGAAGGACGGTCGCCGTCTGTCGAACGTCGTGTTCATGGGCATGGGTGAGCCGATGGCGAACTACGCGCCGGTCTGGGGCTCGGTGAAGGCCCTCCACGACGAGCTCGGCCTCTCGTCGAGGCACCTGACGATCTCCACCGTCGGCATCGTCCCGGGTATCCGCAAGCTCATGGAGGAGGACCTGCCGGTCAACCTCGCCGTGTCGCTCCACGCGGCCGATGACGAGAAGCGCAACCAGCTGGTCCCCATCAACCGCACGTATCCCCTCGCCATGTTGGCCGACGCGTGCGCCGACTACTTCGAGGCCACCCGCCGCCGCGTCTCCTTCGAATGGGCACTCATCGCCGGCGTCAACGATTCGCCGGCCGACGCCCGCCAGCTCTCTGCGTACGCCCGCCCGCTGCACGGTCACGTCAACCTGATCCCCCTGAACCCGACGCCCGGCTATGCCACCATCGGCTCGTCCCCCCGGCGGGTACGCGAGTTCCGTGACGAGCTCGAGCTGCTGGGGGTCAACGCCACCGTCCGACGCAACCGCGGCACGACCATCGACGCCGCCTGCGGTCAGCTCGCGGCGCGGGCCCGCGCCGAGCTCGCCACTCCGTCCCCTGCCTCCTGAGCGGGCTGCGGGTCGGGCACTACGGCCTGGCAGGGTCCGCGCCCGAGACCGTAGGGTGCGACGCCATGACGACACTGCAGTTCGACACCATCAAAGACCACATTGGCGAGCACCTCGGGTACTCCGGCTATCACACGGTCAGCCAGGAGCAGGTCAACAAGTTCGCGGACGCAACGGGCGACCACCAGTGGATCCACATCGACGTGGAGCGGGCCAAGGCCGGTCCGTTCGGCGGACCGATCGCCCACGGCTATCTGACGCTCTCGCTGGCGCCGGTGCTGCTGGCCCAGGTCCTCAAGGTCGAGGGTGTGACCATGGGCGTGAACTACGGCGCCAACAAGGTCCGCTTCCCGTCGCCGGTGCCGGTCGGGGCGAAGCTGCGGGTCGGGGCGAAGCTGGTCAACGTCGAGGACGTCTCCGGCGGTCTCCAGGTCACCGTCGAGGCGACGTTCGAGTGCGAGGGTGCGGCCAAGCCGAGCTGCGTGGCCGAGCTGCTCTTCCGGTACTTCGCGTAGCGGAGCGGAGCCATCCGGTACTTCGCGTAGCGGAGCGGAGCCATCCGGTACTTCGCGTAGCGGCGGCGCGGCCACGCCTGTCGCTACTTACCGTCGTTGACCGCGTCGCGACCGACGTCCACGAACAACCCGGCGTAGCTCGCATCGAGGTTGACGACATCCTCGGCCGTCTTGCCCTTGCCGACCTTCCCGTTCTTCCCTGACAGCACCACATTCTGGATGTTCGCCGGGTCGATGCTGCGGGCTATCTGGGCCAGGATCAGCAGCTCGCTCGGCTTCAGGTTCGTCGCCGCGTTCTTCTTGAACGACACGATCCAGTTCACAAGACCGGGCACGTCGCTGACCTCCTCGCGGAGCTTGGCCATCGAATAGAGCAGGAACTTGCCCTGGTTGGCAGAGCGGGTGAAGTCGCCGTTGGCCACCGTCTTGCGGTTGCGGTTGAAGGCGAGCGCGGCGTCGCCGTTCATGGCGAACCAACCCTTCTGGAACGTGGCACCCGAGTAGATGTCGCTCATGGCCGGGTCGACGAGCACGTTCACGCCGCCGATGTCGTTCACCATGTTCGTGAAGCCCGCGAACCCCGTCACCACGTAGTTGTCGATGTTCAGACCGGAAAGTGCGTTGACCGTCGCCAGCATTCCCTCGGGGCCGCCGGCGGCCAACGCGCCGGTGATCTTGCCCTTCTTGCCGGACGGTTTCAGCGTCACGTAGGAGTCACGCGGGATGCCGATGAGGATGCCCTTGTTGAAGGCCGGGTTCCATAGGAAGATGTGCACCGAGTCGCCTCGGGAACGGGTCATGGGGTCGGTGGCCCGAGCGTCGGAGCCGATGACGAGCAGCTTGAAGAGCTTGTTGTTCGGGACGATGGCCGTGGTCGCAGCCTCGAAGCTGCCGACACTCGGCAGCGAGGCGTCCGGCGACTGCGACTCCCACAGGAAGGGGCCGGCCGGCTTCGGCGGGCGGCCGTTCGGGGCGTACTGCTTCTTGTTGGCAACCTTCGACTTGGTGGCCGTGGCGCCTTTCTTGGCCGTGGCGCCTTTCTTGGCCGTGGCCGCCACCTTCTTCTTGGTGGTCTTCGTCGCCGCAGCGACGGGCACGGCAACCACGCTCACCGAGAAGGACGCGGCCAGCAGGACTCGGAGGATTCGGGACAGTGGGCTACGCGCGGGACGATTGCGGGAAGTGGCGTTGGGGGTCATGCAACTGCTCCTGTATCGAGCTCCCTTGGGAGCGTCGGGCGACGAAGACGCTACCGCCGTACGACGACCGGTCTGGGCTTCTGCGTCAGCGCCCGTTCAGAACGCCGTCGGAGCGAACGTCGGCGTACAACGCCGGGGCGCCAGAGGCGAGCAGGACGACCGAAGATCTGCCGGCCGTGCCCGTGGCACCGGGGACAACGACGTTGGCGAGCGCTCCCGGTTCGACGGAGCGGGCGAGCGCCATCAGGCCACCCAGGGCCTGCGGCGGCACGTTGAGTGCCGTCCGACGCAGCAGGACCGTCGCCCAGTTCGCCAACCCTGCATCATCGGACGTCTCCGCCCGGAGTTTGGCCAGACCGGCGATGAGCAGCTCGCCCTGGTGGAGCGACCGCCCGAAGTCACCAAGCGGCACATCGTGGCGGTCACGGGCGAAGGCGAGTGATGCCGGTCCGTTGAACAGTTGGATTCCGGCCGCGAAGACGGCACCCGACGCGGCATCGTTCATGCGCTGCTTGACGTTGACCTTCACCCCGCCGAGCTCGTTGACCAGGTTGGTGAAACCGTCGAAGCCGGTAACCACGAAGTAGTCGATGGCGATGCCCGTCAACTGGGTGATGGTCTCGACCGTGAGCTCGGGGCCGCCGTAGACCAGCGATGCGTTGATCTTGGTCCGACCGTGTCCAGGAACGGCCACGTAGGAGTCACGCGGGAAGCCGAGGATCGTCCCCGAATGCGTCGTCGGGTTGATTGCCACCAGATGCAGCGAGTCGGCCCGGGTCCGAGTGAACTTCTCGCCCGGCCGAGCATCCGATCCAATCACGAGCAGCGTGAGAAGGCGATCCGGAACGACGGCCGTGGTCGTGAACGGCAGTGCTTCGCCGTAGCCCCGGGCAGCCGCGTTGGACGCACCGGAGGCGGGGATGGACACGGGCACGTCGGGCGCGGCCGGGGCGGCGGTGACGGATGCCGGGGGACGCTTCGCCAATGTCGTCCGAGCCGCGGACACGGGCACGGTCGACACGGGCACAGTCGACACGGGCACGGTCGTCGGTGATGCGCCGCTGACCGCCAAGCTCGTCGACTCCCCCGCGCCCGGCGCACTACTGGTGGCGACGTCGGCGGGGAGCGACGGTGACGGCACACCGATGACGGCGATCGTGTCCTGTAGGGGCGTAGCCGGTTCCGTGCGCGGCTTCGGCGTTGCGCTGCATGCGGCCAGCAGAAGACCACCGGCCATGGTGAGAAGGATCACGGTCCGACGCCGGTGCTGGGTGTGCACAGCCGTCCGGGGGCGCACGTGCGCCGGGAAGCGGCTGTTCACCCGCCGAACCCTAGTGGCGGGTGCGAGGCGCGAAACCGCTCGGCTCGGGCCCGGTGTCCCGGAATCACCCCCTACGATGCCGACTCGTGACTTTTCCGAAGGCCAAAGGGCTCGACGCGTGGCGGGTGGCGCCCGGCAAGAAATTCAAGCTGGCAGGCGTCGACCCCGCATCCACCCCCGACGCGCCGCCTCCGGGCGACAAGGGCAACGAGCGGAAGGCCGGCGAGAACGCCACGAGGCGACTGCGTGAGCGCCTCCGCGAGCTCCAGGATCGGCTCCACGCGGAAGGCTCCCGCAGTGTGCTTCTCGTCCTGCAGGCGATGGACACGGGGGGCAAGGACGGCACGGTGAAAAGCGTCTTCTTCGGCGTCAACCCGGTAGCCGTCGATGTGCACGGCTTCGGCGTGCCCTCGTCCGAGGAGGTCGCTCACGACTTCCTGTGGCGCATCCACAACCGGCTCCCGGCCGACGGTCGGGTCGGGATCTTCAACCGCTCACACTACGAAGATGTGCTCGCCGTCCGGGTGCGCAACATCGCGCCGCCCGAGGTCTGGCAGCCCCGATTCGCCATCATCAACGACTTCGAGCGGGGAATCGTCACCTCGGGTACCGCAGTGGTCAAGGTGATGCTGCACATATCGAGCGAGGAACAGCGCATTCGGCTTCAGGCCCGCATCGACCGGCCCGACAAGCGGTGGAAGTTTCGGATGGGCGACCTGGAAGACCGAAAGCTATGGGACGAATATCAGCGCGCATACGATGACGCGATCGAGCGCACGTCGACCGAGCACGCGCCATGGTTCGTCGTGCCGGCCGACAAGAAGTGGTACCGCGACTGGGCCGTGCTCACCATCATGGTGGCGGTCCTCGAAGCGATGGCACCCAACTACCCGGCCCACCCCGAGCTCGACGGGACCATCATTCCTTGAGTTGCGGGCCTGCGGGCCTCAGGCAGTCGGCCCTGAAGGCCTGAGCACAACACCGGCATTTGCGCCAGCACGAGCGACCCATCGGCGTCGCGGAGAACGGCGTCGGCCGTTGTATGCAGCAGGATCTCACCGGGAACATCGATTGTAACAATCTGCGCGCTTAGGTTCAGTACACATATGATCCGTTCGTCACCCGATGAACGTTGGTATGCGCGGGTACACCTGGTACACGACGCCCGACTTCCACCACGGAGATCCTTCGATGCGCATCCCGCGGACGATAACGGCGACACCGCGCGCCCAGGGCTATGGGTAGCCGGCACTCTTTCGTCGGATGACCATCACCAGGTTCGAGCGCATGCCGAGCAGCCGGAACGGCAGCAGCGTCCCACGGCAGTCGGCCGGAACGAGATCGGCAAGCTCGGTACGCGACAGGAGGTGAAGGTTCGCCTCTTGCGCCCAGAACGTCATGCCGAGCCGCCGCAGCACGGTGCGATGCGCCGAGCGCGGCAGCCAATGCAGCAAAGGAAGGAACGTGTGCAGCTCGACCGGAAACCAACGGTTCGGGGTCGTGATCACGGCGGCGTCGGCCACTCGGAGCATCTCACTCACCAACTGGCGTTGGCGGTCCCGCGTGCCGACGTGTTCGATCACGGCGAACGAGACGGCGACGTCGACCGCGCCGGACCGCACCGGAAGTTCGGTGCCCGACGCCTGGACGAGCTTCACAGTCGGGAAGACGCGCGCAAGTGTGGCGATCGGTTCGGGGCTGAGACCGATGATGCGTTCGCCGTGGGGGTGATGGCGCTCGAAAAAGTTCGAGTCGGGAAGCGAGGTATCGGGAGTCAGCCCTACGTCGAGAACCGTCGTGCTCGCATCCAACGCGATCTCCGACGCGATGCACGCGTACATCGCCTTTCGAGCACGGTAGGCCACTCGGGTGGCGATCGAACGGAACCGGCTTCCACGCGAGAAGTAGTCGATGCCCTGACTGTCGGTCACCGTCGCGGACGTCGCGATGCCAGCTCGAACACCGCCAGCAGGAAGCTGGTCATGATGGTCGAGAAGCCGAGCGTCATGCCGAGCGCCGCAGGTGCAGCGACGCGGATCTGCTGTCCGTAGTCGAGCTCTCCGAAGCCCTGCGACCGCCACCGCAGGAGCGAGAAAAGGGCGGCGACCACGCCAGACGCAAAGATCGCCGTGCCCCAGAGGAGGCCGCGCTCCAAACGGAACGCGTGTCGGAATCGCGCCGTCCTCGCGTTCGCTGGCAGGAGTCCGGCCTCCTCTCCGAACGAGCGTGCCACCCAGCAGAACATGACGCAAAGGTGCCCCATGAGTGTGAGGCATGTCGCATAGACGAGCGAACCCACGTCGAACACCGCACCGCCGAGCTTCACCGGTCCGACCGTCAAGGCCACTGTTGCGATCAGGCCACCAACAAGAGCTGCAAGCCCCGGTACGAGGAATAGCCATGTCGGGCACAACAGGAGAAGGAACCGCAGATGACGCCAGCCATCTCTCCACGTCCGGAGGTGGGGCTTGCGAGTTCGCTTGTCCGGGTGCAGGACGATCGGCACTTCCGTCATGCTCAGCCCGGCCAGGCTGGCTCGCACCACCATTTCACTGGCGAACTCCATGCCGCTCGTCGCCAAGCCGATGCTTTCAATCGCCTGTCGGTCGAAACCGCGCAAACCGCAATGGAAGTCGCTGATGGGCGTGTGGAAGAACAGGCGCCCGATGAATGACAGCACCGGATTGCCGAGGTAACGGTGAAGTGCCGGCATGGCACCGTCACGGATACCACCTTTGAAACGGTTGCCCATGACGAGTTGGCTGCCAGCCCGAAGCTCCCATAGAAACCCGTCGAGCTCCGAGAAGTCGTAGCTGTCATCGGCGTCACCCATGACGACATATCGTCCGCGGCAGGCCGCTATTCCGCCACGAAGGGCGCTCCCATAACCCTTCTCCTCGACGCTGACGACCCGGGCGCCGGCCGTCTCGGACAATGCTTGCGAGCCGTCGTTCGACCCGTTGTCAGCGATGACGATCTCGCCTCGAACCCCACTGCGTTGGATCCAGCCCTGCGCCTTTCGGATGCAGAGCTCAACACTCTCGGCCTCGTTGAGGCACGGCATCAGGATGGAGATCTCGACGTCGTCGGCGGTTCCCGTCGGCGAGCCGGAAGCGATCGGCATCACCGGAGGTCGTTCAGTCGTGGAGATTGACATGTGCCTATCGATTGGTTGCTGTCGTGGCTAGGGAGGGTTCCGTTGGCGGAGAGGCCGTGGTTGCGCTCGCGAACTCCAGCCCGGCTCCAGTTGCAGGCGAAGCAACCGCGGGAGGTGACGGGACCGCGAATCTCCACAGCACCCATTCGGCATTCTCCCAAGCCAGCGACAGGCCGAGCGCCGGCGCGGCTTCCGGCGTGACCAACTGCTGGCCATAGGTGCTGTTCTTGGCCATGACATACCAATCGGCAATGCCGGACATGCGCTTGACGTCAGAGTTCTGCACGGACCGGCGGCCCGTGTAGAGCATCATGGATCGGGCCCGGAAGAACAAGATGATGTCGTTTGGGCGCGTGCGCGTGCGGACGTTGGCGAACATGTCCACGGCAGCCACGGAATCCGGGCCGTTCTCGATGTAGGTGTAGACGCGGTGATAGGCGAGGGCGTTCCGCAAACCTGGCACGTTTGATGCGGCGAGGCAGCCAATGGCAACGGCTGCCACCAGCCGCGCGCCGAACATCGGCCCCGCACGTCGGAGCCCTCGCACCGCAGAGGCCACGGCCGGGACTGCCTGCAGCGCGAAGTACGCAACCCAGGGCGAGAGCGCGTAGAGGTAACGGCCGTCGCTGAATGGCGCGGAAAGAACGATGTAGGCATGTCCGGCCAACCCGGCCACGAGCCATGCGTCTTTTCGGGGCGCAACGACGCAGCGCATGATGACGCCGACGACCGCGAGCGCAAGCACGACGACGAGGACCGTGCCACCGACGGCGGTGTTGTGGATCCAACGCAAGGGGTAGTCGCCCGGATCCTTGAGCCCCAGGTGCTCGGCGAGATAGAGGCGGTAGACACTCAGGTTCGCGCGAACGTTCTTCAGCCCGCTCTTCCCGGCATTCGGCAGCAGATCCGTGGGCAGGACGATCTGGAAGGCTACGACCGCGGTGACGAACGTGATGTACGGCGTCGCCAATCGCCTGGCCAGTTCGGCGCGCGGCGTCGAGCGCATCGCCGGGTTCTTTCGCTCGCTCCAGGCCTCGACGGCTTGGACGACCACAAGACCGAGGACGAGCCCGATTCCCTCACGTCGGACGTTCATGGTCCAAGCCAGCGCCAATCCGACCAGGATGCCTGGCTGTCTTGCGGCGTTGAGCATCGCACCCGAAACCTGGTACCGGTCCAGCAACAAGAAGGTCAGTAGCGCGGAAGCAAAGAACGCGAATTCGGACAGGACGGTGTTCGTCCAACCGAGGTAGAACATGTTCGTCCCGAACAGCACCACGAGCGCGAGAGCGCCCATGTGCCCGGCCCGGCGGGCAACGAAGCGGTAAAGGAAGAACAGGCTGACAACCAGCATGGCCGTCGTGATCAGCTTGAGCTTCAAGTAGTTGAGACCGAAGAACAACACGCCCGGGGCCAGGAGGATCGGCCATCCCCACGGATACGCATTCGGTGAGAACGCCCATCCGCTCTCCTGCACAGAGAACCGCGTCTCGGCGACGATCTGCGAGGGGTTTCCCTCCACCAGGGATTGCGCCTGTCGGGTGTACAGGGCGAAGTCGTCACCCCAGTCGTGGCCCGGTTCCTGCAGCGTCCTGCAGTTGCGGGCGACGACGACCAGCAGAACCGCCAACACGCCGTACGCCACCATCGTGTGCGGCTGCACCGAGCGGCGGCCAATCCGGCGGGGCCGGTCGAAATGGCGGTAGCGCTCGGCGAGCGTCGGCGACGGTGGGCTGAAGCTGACCCGCTCGAGCGCCGTCCCTCCATCGTGGGCGAGCGCCTCGGCCAAATCTGTGAATTCGTCGGTCGGCGCCATCACGGAGAGGGTATCGGCGCAGCACCAGTTGGCCTGGACACGCCATCCGGCGGAGGCGGCCAGACCCGCGCACCGTGAGGATCGCAGGTCCGGCCGCCTGCGGTCAGTCGATAGCCTCTGCGAGGTGGGCATGGTTGTCAGACGGCTCCGGCGGCTCGGGGACATAGGCCGCAATCCCCACCCGCCCGTCCTCTTCCTCGTCGTCCTCATGCTGTGCTTCGCCTGGCGTTTCAGCGTTCTCGTCGTCCAGCGCCACAACCAGTTCCTGAGCTTCGACTACGACCTCGGCATCTACGACCAGGGCATCTACCTCCTCGGCCACGGAAGGCAGTTCCTCACCGTCCGCGGCCTGCGCTTCCTCGGGCACCACTGGAACCCGGCTACCGCTCTCTTCGTCCCGGCCTACCGGCTCGGCGCTGGACCCAATCTGCTCGACGTCAGCCAGGCCATTGCCGTGACTTCGGCCGCGGTCCCGGTCTTCCTTGCCACCCGCAAGCTCACCCGCAGCGGATGGATCGCGCTCGCGCTGGCCGCGGTCTACCTCTTCCATCCCTCAACGGGATTTCTGATCCAGGAGCTGTTCCATCCGGAGACGATGGCGATCCCGTTCGTCCTGGGCGCCTGGGCCTTCGCCGAGCATGAGAAGTGGCGTTGGTACGCGGCCTTCGCGATCGGCGCCGTGCTGTGGAAGGAGGACGTGGCACTGGCTGTCGCCCTCCTCGGCGTGGCCGTGGTCTGGCGGAAGAACCGGCGCTACGGACTCGCCACGTTCGGCGGCGCGATGGCGTACTTCTTCATGGTCACCAAGCTGATCATTCCCCGGATCCTGGGACGGGCACCGTTCTACGAAGAGCTGTTCGGCACGCTCGGCTCATCGATGTCGGAGCTGGCCCGTACCGCAGTCCTGCATCCGATGCGGGTGTACACAGTCCTCAAGGACCACCAGGCCGAGACCTACGCGCATCACATCCTGCGGCCCTTCGGGTACATCGGGCTGCTCAGCCCGCTCGCGTTGCTGATCGGCCTCCCCCAGTTCATCGTCAACCTGCTCAGCAACCTGTCCTTCATCTGGGACCCGAGGTACCACTACGTCGCCATGCCGCTCGCCGCGGCCACGGTTGCAGCCGCTCGAGCCATCGCGACTCGGCGTACTCGCGCCGCGCGCTGGTCGCTGGCGCTGATTGCGGTGGCGTCGAGCTTCGGCGTCCGCAACGCAGGGGTCGGACCGTGGTCTGCGAAGTTCGATGACGGGTACTGGGCCACGGCCGCCCAACCCCAGGCTCCGGCGTACCGGCGGGCGCTGAAGGTCGTTCCGACCGACCCTCGCATCGTCACCTCGTCGCCCTACTTCTTCACCCCTCACCTGACCCACCGGTACCAGGCCTATACGTTCCCGAACCCGTGGGTGCCCACGCTATGGGCCGTAAAGGGCGAGAACCCCCGCAACCCGCAGAGCGTGGACTTCGTCATCACCGACGAGGCGGTGATGGGAGCCGACCACCTTGCTGTGTACGACGATGTCGTGGTGCGTAGTGGCAAGTTCGCAGAGGTCTTCCGCGAAGGCAGCGTGGTGGTGTGGATGCGAGTGGCAGATCGACTGCGCCCGTATCCACCCGACGTGACAACACCTGCCACGATCGTGCCATCCATCCTGGGTCGCTTGGCCCCCGCTGGTGCGATCCGTCCGGGCAACCGCCGATGAAGGTGTACTGATGGCGACGCGCGACGCGGAACCGGCCCGCATCGGCATCCTCGTCGTCGCCTACAACGCCGAATCCACGCTCGCGTCGGTCCTCGACCGCATCCCGCCGGACTTCCGTTCACGCATCACCAAGATCCTGGTCAGCGACGACCACTCCGCCGACCAGACGTTCCGCACGGGCGTCGACTACCTCGCCCGGGCCGAGCTGCCGATCGAGGTCGTACATCAGTCCCGCAACCTCGGGTACGGCGGCAACCAGAAGGCGGGATACCACTGGGCGATCGCGAACGATCTCGACATCGTCGTGATGCTCCACGGCGACGGGCAGTACGCGCCCGAGATGCTCCCCGACCTCGTGGCCCCGCTCGTTCGGGGCGAGGCCGACGCCGTGTTCGGCTCTCGCATGCTCGACGCGGGCTCGGCCCGGTCGGGCGGGATGCCGTTCTACAAGTTCGCAGGGAACAAGGCCCTCACGAAGGTCCAGAACGCGCTCACCGGAGCAACCCTCTCCGAATGGCATTCCGGCTACCGCGCCTATCGCGTCGATGCCCTCCGCTCGATCCCGTTCGAGCGCAACGACCAGGGTTTTCGGTTCGATACGCAGATCATCCTGCAGCTCATCGAAGCCGGGAAGCGCGTCGTCGAGGTCCCGATCCCCACCTTCTACGGGGACGAGATCTGCTACGTGAACGGCATGAAGTACGCAGTGGAGATCACGGCCGATGTTCTGCGGTACCGAGCCCACCGTGTCGGGCTCGGGTCGGGCGACCTCTCGTTCCGCACCGACTTCCATACCGGTCTTGGTGACACCCAGCGACACCTGCTGTCACTGCTCGACGGATTGGGACCGCTGCGCATCCTCGATCTCGGCCCGGACAACGACGAGCTGACCGACCGCCTGGCCGCCTTCGGACACGAGGTCGTGCGCCTCGACGACGCCCTCGGCGCCACCTCCGCCCGGACACCCAGTGGGATCGACCCGCGCCTCGACGACGACATCGAGCAGTTCGAAGCGGCGACGGCAGACAAGCTGGCCGATTTCGACGTGGTGCTGGCGCTCGATGTGCTGGCCCGCACTCGCGATTCGGAACGTCTCCTGCGGGCCCTTCACTCCACAGTGCGGCCGTTCGGAAAGCTGTTCGTGTCCGTCGCCAACATCGAGCATTGGTATCCACGGCTGCGCATCGGCGTCGGCCAGTTCGACTACGACCAGCGTGGTGCCCTCGACCGGTCGCACCTCCGACTGTTCAGCGACCGCTCCATGCGCCGCCTCGCGACCAGGTCGGGGTGGTGGGTTCGAAGTCGGGAAGCCGCTGGGCTGCCGTTCGAGACGTTCGCGGCCCGATCGCCAGCAGCGGGTGCAGCCCGGACGGCTCCCCGATGGACACGCGAGGTCGACCGGCGTCTCTCCCGGCGGTGGGGGTCGATGTTCGGGTACTCGTTTCTCTATGAGCTGGAGGCCGCTGCCCCTCGGGGAGCAGCGCGGGCCAGCCTCGCGGACCCCCATCCGACCGAAGTAGACCTCGGCGTTCCCGACAAGCTCAGGTCGACAACCGCTCGGCAGCCCGGTCCTACGGCGCAGTGACGGCAGTGCGATGCTGTTGTTGACTGAGATGCTCCAGTCGAACCCGACGCGTTGCCTGCAAAGACCGTCGGAGGGCAGGCAGATTGGCGGCGAACTGCACCAGGTCGCGAACCTGCAGCTTCGACTCGCCTGAGGTCCGCGAAGCGAAGACGATCGGATGTTCTGCGACCCGCCATCCAGACGCCACGGCAACACCGACGAATGCGCTGAAGAAGCTGTAGCCCGACACCGAGAGATCGCCGGGGTCGAACTGTGCCGCCAGTTCGGTCGAGAAGACGCGATACGACGTGGTCGCATCGCGAACGCCGTACGTTCCGGTTACGACCGAGAAGAGCCGGTTGCCGAATCGGCTCATGGCTTTCCGAGCGCCGGAGAGGCCGATCACCTGGCCACCTTCCACCCAGCGTGATCCGACCATCAGCTCGACACCGAGGCGGTCGCGCTCCCATACGAGCGTTGGAATGAGGGCCGGATCGTGTTGGCCGTCGGCGTCGAGTGTCACGATCGTGTCCGCCCAACCCTGCTCGACGATCACCGCGAAGCCGCGAAGGTACGCTCTTCCCAGCCCCGAGCGGGGAGCGCTGGAGACCTCGATGTCCAAGCCGTACCGGTGCGCAGCGGCGACCGCCAGGTCGGCGGTTCCATCGGGAGAGCAGTCATCAACGACGAGCAGTCGGACATCGATCCCGTGCGAGATCAGGTCAGGAACGATTGCTGCGACTCGGCGAATCGATTCGCTGATGCATGACGCCTCGTTGTAGGTCGCGAGCATGACGACGAGACGCGTCGTTCGGCCGCCCATAGCAGGCAGAGCAGCGCCGGCCGTCGGCGGCATTGTGCCGATTCGATTCATCGGAGCAGACGGTACCGTCAACAGCGTCTCCGTCGGTGCCGATTGATCCGTCAGAGCGGTAGGAGCGGCGCCCACACGAAAGGCCATCTTCGACGTTTCGACAATTCCCAGGGTCTGCTTTAGGGACCGGAAGCTCAGTCGGCGCTCGCCCAAGCGGGTCCTCAGCCAGGGGCGACCGGGATCAGCAGCGCATGCTGGCGGCCCCGGGCGATGAGCCGGCCACCTCGGGTCCACACCTCGGTGTCCTGGATAACATACCCGCCGACAGATGAGTCGATCTTGTGCCAGACGAGGCATGGCTCGCGGCCGTCATCACCCTCGAGCGGCAGCGGTGCGAGCAGCTGCACCGTCAGGTCGATCGTAGGAAACTTAATAGGTACACTTATCATCATGAACGGCGTCGGGGGCCATGTGTCAGCCAGCCCTGCGGCAAGCGCGGCGTCAACGGGACGCGGGTCGGCGAGATTCACCCAGCCACCGCTCTCAGGGTGCATCCCGCCGCTGCGAACCGGCCCGCCGATGGCGCGGCGGTAGGTGTAGTTGTGGTGGAGAGCGGATGTGGCACCGTCGGTCCACAGCACCGGGCACTCTTCCGGCGGGCGTACATCGGGCATGGCGGTGCGGTCCCATTCGATCGAGGCCCATTGCCCACCGAGCGCGGCCATTGCCGACGCGATCACCGAGCCGCCTTGGATGATCTGCGCGCGTGCATTCGAGAGCGAGCGGCCCGTGCGATCGATCACGACCTCGATCGTGTACGGGCCGACTTGCGCGGGCCGCACGTAGTGGACGGTGATCGACCGCAGGGCCCGCACCGGATCCGCAACGGCACGTTCGAACGCACGGACGATGGCGGAGATGACATGCCCACCATGGAGTGCACGGTCGATGTACCACCGCTGGCCGAACGATCCTGTGTACACGTACGGTCGCTCCGTATCGGCCAGCGCGAGGTCGCGGTCGAACTGCGTGTCGAGGGGTGAGGTCACCGAGTGATTCTCGTGGGTGCCTCGGCAGGGGTCAAAGCCACGCGGTGCGCGACCGCCGCAGCCGGCCCAGGTTCAGATCCGGTTCCAGACCCGATTCAGATCCGTTCGAGGTCCGCGCCGTCGAACAGCGGCGTGATCCCGAAGACTTCCCGGTCGGCGGCGAGCTCAGCATCGGACGGGGCCGAGAGGTCGCCCGCGACGGCGTCGAGCACGATCGGCAGCAGCCGGGCATCGCTGGTCGTGTTGAGGAAACGCTGCGGGTCGCTGAGCACGAAGCGCACGGCTCGGGCGATAGCAGCAGGATCGTGGAGCGGCTCATACCAGCTGAAACGGGGACCGGTGACCTCGCTCCCCCACCGGCCCCGTGCGATGGCCTTGATCGTCTGCACCGCGACCCCGTCGGCGGCGCAACGCGCCATCAGTGCATCGACGTCGGCTGCGTACGCGTCGCTCGAGAGGAGCGAATGGTTCACCGGCAGCAGCACCGAATCGAACGGGAAGCGCTCGAGGCTGCGCAGGTGCATCGACGCGATCCGCAGGCCGTGCCCCGTGACACCGATGAAGCGCACGAGGCCCTCGTCGCGCGCCTTGGCCAACGCCTCGACCGCCCCGCCGGGTGCGTGGGCGATCTCCCATTCGTCCGGCTCGACGAGGTTGTGGAGCTGGACCAGGTCGACCTGGTCGACACCCATGCGTTGGAGCGACCGTTCCAGCTCCGCCCGGGCCGCATCACCGCGCCGCTCGCCCGTCTTCGTGGCCAGGAACACCGTGGCGCGATGGTCCTCGAGCCACGGCTTGAGGCGATCCTCGGCCGCGCCGTAGGAGGCGGCGGTGTCGATGTGGTTCACTCCGCCGGACGCGACCAGTTCGAGGGTCGCGTCGGCGCGGGCCTGGCTCAT
>JAYTFI010000700.1:0-4675 GCA_043734485.1 Acidimicrobiales bacterium
AGCCCGCTCCACGGACGACCGCGGCTGCGACGCCGGTGACCACTCCCGGCCCGCAGACCTCCCTGCCACCGGGAGCCGTACCGGCCATCGACCCGCGAACGGCCCGCGTCCCCCAGTTCATCGACATCCCGGCCATCGGGACGACCAGTTCGCTGGTGCAGCTCGGTCTGAACCTCGACGGCTCGCTGGAAGTGCCGACCGACTTCGGTCAAGCCGGCTGGTTCAGTGGCGGCGTTGCGCCCGGTGAGAACGGTCCGGCCGTCATCGCCGGCCACCTCGACAGCTACAAGGGTCCGGCCATCTTCGCCAAACTCGAGCTGCTGAAGCCCGGCGACCGGGTGCGCATCGCCCGGGCCGACGGGGTCAGGGTCGAGTTCGTGGTCACCCGGATCGACCAGTATCCGAAGGACTACTTCCCGACCGACCAGGTCTATGGTCCAACGACCGAACCCGAGCTTCGCCTCATCACCTGTGGCGGGGTGTTCGACCGGCAGGCCCACTCGTACAAGGCCAACACGGTGGTGTACGCGAAACTCGCAGCGCCGTAACTTCCTGATTCTCGCCTAGTTCGCCCCGCTGCTGCGTTGACGGTGGTGCTTCAGCACCTCGAACGCAACGGGTGTGAGCGACACGGCAACGATGACGATAGCGAGGACGTCGATGCGATCCTTCAGCCACGGGTAACGCTTGCCGAACGAGTAGCCGAGCAACGGTACCCCGACGCCCCACAGCAGGCCGCCGACAAGGTTGAACATCGCGAACACCCGGTACTTCATGTTCCCGACGCCGGCCACGATCGGGGCGAACGTCCGCACGATAGGGACAAAGCGAGCCATCACGATCGTCTTCGCGCCGTGCCGCTCGAAGTACTCGTGCGCCTTCGAGACGTTGCGCGGGTTGAACAGTCTCGACTTCGGGCGATCGAACAGTTCCGGCCCGACCCGCTTACCGAACTGGTAACCGACCTGGTCGCCCAGCACCGCGGCGACGAAGCAGACGGCGCAAATGAGCAGGATCGGCTGGTCGAAGGTGTGGATGGCGGCGAGGAGCCCCGCGGTGAACAGCAGCGCGTCGCCCGGTAAGAAGAACCCGATCAGAAGGCCGGACTCCGCGAAGACGATCACGAAGAGCCCGATCAGCCCGAACTTGCTGATCAGCTTCTCGGGATCGAGCCCGAGCGCGGCGAAAGAGGCGAGGAAGTGCATCGGCGGACACTAGTTGTCGGCGATCCGGGTCCTCGGCTGCCAGGACGCGAACGAGCCCGGGCCATATGCCCGGGCTCGCTCGAACAACAGGCTGCGTTGCGGATCAGCCGATGGTGCTCGACTTGCGCTTCGTCACCACGACCGACGTGGCCAGCACGGCAAGCGCAACGCCGGCGATCGAGAATCGCGCACCGTCGTTGTCCTGCAGCTTGATGATGGCCGGCAGCACCAGCAGCGACACCAGGTTCATCACCTTGATCAGCGGGTTGAGGGCCGGGCCGGCGGTGTCCTTGAACGGGTCACCGACGGTGTCGCCGATGACCGCGGCCTTGTGGGCATCGGAGCCCTTCCCACCCTCATTGCCGTCCTCGATGTACTTCTTGGCGTTGTCCCACGCGCCGCCGGCATTGCTCAGGTAGTTGGCCATCAGCTGCCCCGTGAGGATCACTGCGGCGAGGAACGCACCGAGGGCGTAGAAGTTGAGCCCGAAGCCGATGATGACCGGCGTGAGCACGGCGAGGAGCGCCGGGGTGGTGAGCTCACGCAGCGAGGCGGCCGTGCAGATGTCGATGACCGGTCCGTAGTCGGGACGCTTGGTGCCGGCCATGATCTGACCGTCGGCGAACTGGCGACGGACTTCTTGCACCACGACACCGGCGGTGCGGCTGACGGCACGAATGGCAAGGGCCGAGAACATGAACGCAATCGAGCCGCCGATGAGCAGCCCGATGAACGTCTTCGGGTCGGCGACGTTGATCTTCACCGCGTCGTACGCGTTCTTGTAGAGCTTCCCGACCCCGATCGTGCTCGCGATCTTGGCGTCGTCGTTGGCGATCGTCTCGATGAACGAGGCAAACAAGGCGACCGAGGCGATGACTGCGGAGCCGATGGCGAAGCCCTTGGTGACCGCCTTCGTGGTGTTGCCGACGGCGTCGAGGCTGACCATGATCCGCTCGGCGTCGCCGTGGAACTCGCCGGACATCTCGGCGATGCCGGCGGCATTGTCGGAGACGGGTCCGAACGTGTCCTCGGCGACGATCACGCCGGTGGTGGCAAGCATGCCCATGCCCGTCAGGGCGACGAGGTAGAAGACCATCTGGATGTTGCCGGCGCCGAGCGCGACGGCAGCACCGAGCGCGATGGCGATGGCGATGATGGCAAACACGGACGACTCGAGGCCAGACGAGGTGCCCGAGAGCACAACGGTGGCCGGGCCGGTGCGGGCCGACGCGGCGATCTCCTGCACGGGGCCGTAGTGCGTGCCCGTGTAGTATTCGGTGAGGCGGCTGACCACCTGGGCCAGCACCAGACCGATGAGCACGGCGCCGAAGCACTTCCAGCCGGCGTTCGTCGACTGGCCGTTGAGCCCGGTGTTCTTCACATAGCCGAGGGCGAGGGCGAGCACGCCGACGACGGTGATGCCACCGGCAACGGCGAAGCCGCGATTGATCGGCTTGAGCGCATCGGTCTCACCCCGCTTGGCCTTCACGGAGTAGATGCCAGCGATGGATGCGACCACGCCGATGGCGCGGGCGGCCAGGGGGAACACGAGGCCGAGCGCCGGGTTCATGTCGATCGAACGGAACGCAGCGACGCCGAGGATGATCGAGGCGACGAGGGTGACCTCGTAGGACTCGAAGAGGTCAGCCGCCATACCGGCGCAGTCACCGACGTTGTCGCCCACGTTGTCGGCGATGGTGGCCGGGTTGCGGGGATCGTCCTCGGGGATCCCGGCCTCGACCTTGCCCACGAGGTCGGCGCCGACGTCGGCCGCCTTGGTGAAGATGCCGCCGCCCACCCGCAGGAACAGGGCCAGCAGCGAACCACCGAAGCCGAAGCCGATGAGAATCGCCGAGCTGGTGTTCTGGAACAGCACGATGATGATCGTCGCTCCGAGGAGACCAAGCCCGACCGTGAACATCCCGGCCACACCGCCGGTCCGGAAGGCCACGTGCAGTGCGGCGGGCATCGCCTCGTCGCCGCCGCCCTTCGCGGCCGCTGCGGTGCGCACGTTGCCACGCACGGCGAGCCCCATGCCGATGAAGCCGGTGAGCCCGGACATGAAGCAGCCGGCGATGAACGCGAGTGTTCGGAAGGCTCCCGAAGCAGCGAAGGAGAGCGCGATTGACCCGTCGCCCCGCTTGATCTCCGCCGATGTGAGGAACACGACGATCGCGAGCGGGACGACGATCATCGCGATCGTACGGAACTGGCGCTTCAGATACGCCTGGGCGCCTTCCTGGATGGCGGTGGCGATCTCGATCATCTTGGGGGTTCCCTGATCGGCGGCCAGCACCCCCTTCATCAGGACGAAACCGACGGCGAGAGCAAGCACCGCGGACAGCCCGGAGAGGAGAAGCACGAGCTTCTCGCCACCCCGGAGGGTGAACTCCTGGTACCCCCCTTCTGCGGCGAGGATCAAGGTATTCATGCCGACAGCTCCTTTCGCTGTGTTTTCGATGCTTCGATATTGCGGGCGTCGACCGGCTCGGTCTCCGGCCGCCCTGGGTTGTCCGTGACGGCCAGATGGCGTGCCTTCACGAAGATCTTCTCGGCCAGTCGCTCGCCGACGGTGCGGTCCTCGCCGTCCACGCGCACGACGACGGGGCCGTCGAAGGGGTGCTTGGCGATGACTTCAACGAACGCACCGGGACGAATGCCGAGCGTCTCGAGGAAGTCGACGATGTCGTGGTCGGTGGAACCGGAGAGGGCGACCACGCCGCCGTCTCCAGGGGCCAGTTCGTCGAGCGAGGGCATTTGCAGGATGCGATCGG
The DNA here is from genome assembly GCA_043734485.1 of Acidimicrobiales bacterium. GTDB lineage: Bacteria > Actinomycetota > Acidimicrobiia > Acidimicrobiales > JANYDT01 > JAYUDQ01. Next base: position 3,980 of record JAYTFI010000700.1, read on the forward strand.
TCTCTCGCTCCGGAATGGGGAATCCATGCGGGCAGGTCGTCGGCCGGTTGAGCGTCTCGTAGATCCGGTCCTCGATCTCCTGCGGCAGCTCATGCTCGAAAGCACCGGCCAGCCGATCCGCCTCGTTCCACGGGTAGCCGAGCATGTCGGAGAGGAAGCGCTCGACGATGCGGTGGCGGCGAATGGCGGCAATCGCCACTTGGCGGCCCTCGCGGGTCAGCTCGACGCCCTTGTAGGGACGGTGGTCGACGAGTCCGCGCTCAGCCAGGCGCTTGACGGTGGCCGTCACGGTGCCAGGAGCGACGCTCAAATGCTCGGCGAGCGCACCGGTGTGGCCGTCCGAGCCGCCTTTGGTGAGGCGATAGACGGCCTTCAGCATTTCGCGTTCGGACTTCGAGAGGTTGGGATCCATGGTGAGCGGCGCGCAAATATAGGTTTCAGACCCCCAAAACTCAAATCGTCGGACTGAGCCGTCCAGGGTTTGGCGACGGATCGTCCATATTTTCGTGCCCGCGACCTTGGAGCGTGGGCGATTCGGTCGCCTCACCCGTTCAGGCCGGACAGCTCCCGCGTCAGGTTCGCCTCGGCCTGCGCGTTGGCCATGGCCGCGGCGTTGGTTGCGAAGATGGGCGCCGCGAGCAGGTGGCGGAGGACCTGTGCCCGTCCGACCCGCCAGTCGGCGTCGCTGACGTGGGC
>JAYTFI010000701.1:0-4234 GCA_043734485.1 Acidimicrobiales bacterium
GCCGTCGCCGGGCTCTCGGTGCCGTATTCGGCGCCGGGCAACGTCCCCCCATCGGTGGTGTTCCGGGCCATGGCCGGCGCAGAGGAGTTCTACATCGAGTACTTCCAAGAGCCCGGACGGGCGGAAGCGGAGATCGAGGCCGATGTCCGAGGCTGGCTTCTCGGGTTCTACTTCGCAGCATCGGGGGACGCACCGGTCGTCCTCGCGGGCCAGGGATCCATGGCCACCATCCCCCACGGGGCACGGATGAAGGATCGCTTCACCATCCCCTCGACGCTTCCGTCCTGGCTCACCGAGGAGGATCTCGATTTCTACGCCGCCGAGTTCGAGCGCACCGGTTTCACCGGCGGCCTGAACCGGTACCGCAACGTCGACCGCGACTGGGAAGACCTTTCGGTGTTCCGGGGCCGCGCGATCGGGGTGCCCGCGTTGTTCATCGGCGGCGACCGTGACGGTCCGACGCTGTGGGGCGCGCCGTCGATCGCCAAGTTCGCGCAGACTCTGCCGAAGCTTCACCGTTCGATCATCCTGCCCGGGTGCGGCCATTGGACGCAACAGGAGCGCCCCGCCGAGGTCAACGCGGCGCTACTCGACTTCTTCGCCGCCGTCGGCTGATCGTGTTGCCCTGGCCCTGTAGCCTGTTGTGTGTTCCCCTTGTGGGAGCAGCCCTTGAAGGGGAGTATCCCTCGAGGCCCGTCGTCAGCACGATCCTTTGGGATCCGGCGTGGCCAGCCCCCAAACGGGCGGAGAGACCTTCAGCGGACGTCCAACGTCTCTGCCGAAACTCTTCGAAGGAATCCTCGAATGCTCCTTGCTGCCACCTCGTCGGAACGCTCCAAATTCGCCGACCTCGACGTGCCCGTCTGGGCCTGGGTCGCCCTAGGTGCGCTCATCGCCCTCATGCTGGGCATCGACCTGTACCGCCACCGCGACGACCGCGAGCCCACGCCGAAACAGGCACTCGGCGAATCGCTCGTCTGGGTGGCGTGCGGCCTCTCCTTCGGTGTCGTGCTGCTGTTCACGTTCGGCGGGCAGGCGTTCGGCGAGTACATGAGCGGCTACCTGATCGAGAAGTCGCTCAGCGTCGACAACGTGTTCGTCTGGTCCATGTTGTTCACGACGATGGCCATTCCCCTCAAGTTCCAGCACCGGGTGCTGTTCTGGGGGATCTTCGGCGCGCTTACCTTGCGGGCGATCTTCATCCTGGTGGGCTCCGCGCTGATCCTGAAGTTCTGGTGGATCCTGCTCGTGTTCGGTCTGTTCCTCGTGTTCAGCGGTGTGAAGATCATCCGCCACCGAGCGGACGAAGGCCACGACAGTGCGACTCGAGGACTCGGGCTGCTGCGCAAGCTCATGCCCGTCACGGAAACGTTCGACGGGCACAAGTTCTTCACGATGGTGAATGCGAAGCGTGCGGCGACCCCGCTGTTCGCCGCACTCGTGGTCATCGAGGTGACAGACGTGATCTTCGCCGTCGACTCGGTCCCCGCGATTCTCGCCGTGTCCCAGGAACCGTACCTGGTGTTCGCGTCGAACGCTTTCGCGATTCTCGGGCTACGGGCGATGTACTTCCTGCTCGCCAATGCGAAGGAGCGCTTCCACTACCTCTCGCATGCGTTGGGCGGAATCCTCGTGTTCGTCGGCATCAAGATGTCTGTCGCTCATTGGTTCCATATGAACACATACGTTTCGCTGGCCATCATCCTCGGGATGCTGGTTGCCGCGATCGTGCTGTCCGAGCGGAAGACGCGGTCACTTGCTCGAGTGGCCTGAGGTTCAGGTGCGGCGCTTGCGTACAAACGGGTCGTCCACTGCTGTGGAAACTGTTTGGAGGGAATGAAAGATCTGAAAATCTCTTGACTCTTTCGGTCCAGGGACCGAACATATGTTCGTACTGCACGCCAAATCCGCCCGCGGGACCGAGTCCGCCAGCGCCGCGCTTGTGTCCGCGATGCCCGACACCATGCAGCCGACGTGAGGGTTGTTGCGCAGTGGACGGTCGGCAAGCCACCCGAAGAACCTCCGCGCCGAGGTGGAGCGAATCCGGTTGTCGCATCTGGCGGGCTCGACGCCAATGCTCGGCAGCGCACCACTCGACCCGTCTCGGTCCGCGACACCAGCATCCGGGATCCAGCAGCCGCTCCTTGACAACTGAACCGCCTCCCAGCCGGCCCGCGCCCGCGGACGGCCGTCATCGTTCGCACATCGATACCGCGGCACCTTCGGGCCTTCTGAGGTGCGCGCGGGTGGGCGTTGCGGCGATGATGAAGCTATGCCCACACCCGACTACGCCGACGAGTATGCCGCCGGCCGCTCCCGCATCCGCACGCTCCTGGCCGACTGCACGCCCGAAGAGGCCGCAACAGTCGTGCCGACGTGCCCTGACTGGACCGTGCACGACGTGTGTGCCCACCTCGCCGGCGTGAGCGGGGCGCTCGTCGCCCGGGACAACCCCGGCGCCGACACCCAGGCCTGGGTCGACGGCCACGTGCATGCCAGGGTCGATCGGTCGGTGGCCGAGATCCTCGACGAGTGGGACGTTGTCGGCCCCGGCTTCGAGGCCATCATGCGTAAGGTGCCCCGCGCGTTCGGCGGACTCATCTACGACGTCATCGCCCACGAGCACGACCTACGCGGTGCGCTCATGCGCCCAGGCGACCGCGACACCGAAGGCGTGTGGGCCAGCCTCGAGGTCCTCGTTGCCACCATCAGCGGCGACCTGGCCGCCCACGGCCCGGTGCCCGGCACACTTCATCTACGTGCCGATGACCGCGAGTGGACGCTCGGCACCGGCGCACCGATCGCCGCCGTCGCCACCACCCCGTGGGAGCTCATGCGGCTCCTCGGCAGCCGGCGCAGCCGGTCGCAGTTCCTCGCCGCTGACTGGGTGGGCGACGTCGAGCCGTTCCTTCCGGCCATCGCCCATCTGCCGCTGCCCCTGGCCGACATCGTCGAGTAACGGAACGTCGTCCGGTGACCGTCACGCTCGAGGAACTGCTCGCCGAGGTTCGGCAAGGACTGCGGCGTCTTTCGCCGCCCGAGTTGCAGGCAGCGATGGCCGATGGCGCGGTCGTGCTCGACGTTCGAACGCCGACGGACCGGGCCGCGTACGGATGCATCCCCGGATCGATACACACACCTCGGACCGTGCTGGAGTGGCGCGTCGCTCCTGACGCGCCGCTCCGGCTGCCCGAGATCGAAGGATTCGCGCAACATCTCGTCATCGCCTGCAACGACGGCTGCTCGTCGAGCCTCGCTGCGGCCACCCTGCAGCGGCTGGGCTTCGCACGGGCAACCGACCTTGTCGGCGGCATCCTTGCGTGGGCCGCGGCCGGGCTCCCGCTGGTGCCGCCCACCGGCGACGAGATCGGCATCCAGACCTGGAACAACCCGACCTGGCCCTCGAACCGCTAGCCGAGTCGGGCGTACTGTTCCCCGATGCGCCTTGTCGACAAAGTTGCCATCGTCATCGGTGCGGGGCAGACACCTGGCGAAACCATCGGCAACGGCCGGGCCACCGCCGTGCTGTTCGCCCGCAACGGCGCCCGCGTGCTGCTCGTCGACCGCGACGAGTCCTCCGCACACGAGACGCGGGCCATGATCGAACAGGAGGGCGGCATCGCCACCGTTCTGCGAACGGACATCACCGAGGAGGACGAAGTCCGCACCATCCCTGCCACCTGCATCGAGGCGTACGGGCGCATCGACATCCTCCACAACAACGTCGGTATCGGCTCCGGCGACAGCGGGGTCACCTCCATGCGGCGCGAAGCGTGGGACCACATCTACGCCGTGAACGTCACCGCGATGATGCTCACCTGCAAGCACGTCATTCCGGTGATGCGTGAGCAGCGGTCCGGTGCCATCGTCAACATCTCCTCGGTTGCCGCGGTGGCGAACACCGGCATCGCCGCGTACACGACGTCGAAGGCGGCCGTCAACGCGCTGACTGAACACCTCGCCGCGTCCAATGCCCGCTTCGGCATCCGGGTCAATGCGATCATGCCCGGCCTGCTCGACACGCCGATGGCCATCGAGGGGATCAGCGCCGCTCGCGGCATCGACCGCAACGACCTGCGCAACCGGCGCGCGCTCTCGGTGCCGCTCAACCAGCGGATGGGAACGGCCTGGGACGCGGCCTACGCCGCGCTGTACCTGGCGTCGGATGAGGCCGGGTTCGTCACCGGCGTGATCCTCCCGGTCGACGGCGGACAGCGCAACCGCATCGGCTGAA
>JAYTFI010000702.1:0-8194 GCA_043734485.1 Acidimicrobiales bacterium
CATACTTCATCGGGCTGACATACCAGCAAACTGCCGTGGCCCTCGCTCTGCCCGAAGGCACGGTGAAGGCGCGTATCCGCCTCGGTCTGCGACGGCTCCGCTATTTGGTGCCCACGTCTTGAACGGAGGGAGTGCACGTACGCAACGGAAATGCTTGCGCAGAGGTTCGCCCATGTCGGCGGAAATGAGATGCCATGCCGAACGGCACCGAAGCGCGCCGACCCAGCCCAGCGCGTGATGGTTGGTTCACGCTTCGCGTCTTAGCTTAGGCCTCGCGTTGCCAAGGCGATGATCCGGTGGGTCGATGCTGGAGCGTGGGTGACGCTTTGAACGAGTTTGGCCAGATGGCATGCATCCATCGCGGGGCCTTCCTACTGCTGCCGATTCTACCGGGCTGCGATGGCCGCTTTCTGACCGGCCGCCATTATCCCCCTAGCCGGAGCCGCCGGGCAACCTGACGCTATCGCCGGTGGGCATCAAGGCAATATGTCGCTTTGGGCTACGCGACTTCGGGGGATTCGCCTGTCTCGATCAGGTTCTGGGCGATCTCCCGCAGCCGAACGTTGAGGTGCTGCGACGCTCGGCGAAGGATGTCGAAGGCCTGATCGGCCGTGATGCGTTCGCGTTCCATCAAGATTCCCTGTGCTTGCCCGATGAGCTCCCGCGTGCGCAACGCCTTGGTCAGGTTTGCTGCGCGATCGTCCTCGGCGGCACGGTCGTGCGCGGAATCGAGGGCCAAGCCCGCCAGCGTGGCGAATAGTTGACCTTGTCCTCGCCCCGTCACCCCGAATGCACCGGGTAGGCGTCCGTACAGATTCAGCGCACTCGGCTGGTGCGTGGACAGCGCATGGGCGAGAACGCTACGGACACCCGAAGCAACCGCCTGCGGACCGAACCTCGGCCACCTCGGATCCACCATCAGGTCGATGGCGTGGAAGGTAGTTCCGGTGCTCGCGGCGTCGATGCATGGGCCTTCGTTGGCCTGGATCTGTTCGCGGTCAAGCTCTTCGACCATCGGGTTGCTCGCCGCCATCGTGGTCGCGACCTTGTCGGTGATGGTGAAGATCCCCGCGCCGTCGCACCCGTCGATGGTGCCCTCGGCAAGGTCGACGATCCGCTGAAGTGTGCCGGTTACCGTGCTAGGAGCGAACAGCTGGAGAGCGATGGTGGAGAAGTCGTTCTCCAGGTCGGTGTACGAGTCGTCGGCGCGATCCACGGCCCCATTTCATCACGATATCCGGTGCTATGCGAGCAGTAGCCAGCCGTGCAAACCAACCGGCGTCTCGCAGAGTTTCAGGAGGTCGCGTGCCTTAACTTAAGAGTGGCCGTGGAGCGCCACGAGGAGACGCCATGCATCGAATCTCAGCCGTCGACCAGACGCCATGAATACCTGTCGGCGCTGCACCTGCGGCGACGGACCTGGTGCTGGAGCGTTTCGCCGTGTACAGCGAGCGACCCGACGCAACCCTCATCAGCGCGTTGTGCGCCACCTGTGTTGACCTCCTCGGCCTCCCCGCGCAGGTAACAGCCTGCAACAGGCCATCGGGTGACCTGTACGGCCTCGGTGTCTCCAATACCGTCATGGCCGAGATTCAAGAGTTCGAGCGGACCCTCGGTGAGGATCCGTGCGTGGATGCGTGGATGAGCGGCGCACCTGTCTCCGAGCGGGACCTTGCGCACCCTGCCGACCCGGGCCGATGGCTGGCGTTCACCGCGGCCGCATTGCGGGTCGGTGCTCGGGCATCGTTCGGCTACCCGCTGCAGGTAGGAACAACCCGATTGGGGGCGTTGAACCTTTACTCCATGCAACCGGGTGTGGTGAGTGAAGCGCACCCCGAGACCGCGCTCGTCCTGGCCGAGCTCACCACGCACATCGTCGTGTCCGATCTCACTGCGGCAACGCCGGATTCGCTGCTGCGTGAGGTTCGCCAGATCGGGCCGAACCAACTCGAGGTCCACCAGGCCACCGGGATGATCTCGGTGCAACTGTCCATCACCATTCCCAACGCGCTTACCCGCCTCCGTGCCCACGCCTATGCGGAGAACCGCTCGATTGGTGCCGTCGCAGCCGACGTCGTGGCCAGACGCCTCCGCTCGAAGCAGCCTGAGCCGGACCATCGGCCTGGTCATACGACGTCGTTGTCCCGACTGTAGGGAACGGGGTGGTCTCGGCCGAGTTCAAAGAATCGTTCGTTGAGGGCGACGGCGAGGACGTCGTGTTCGTGGTCGCTGACGGTGAGGGCGTCGTACAAGATCGCTTCGACCTCGAAAGCGGGGCGCATACCGCCTAGCGCGAAGTAACGAAACCACAGATCGGCAATAGGAAGACCGAGGCTGCTGCGGGCTTGTTCGAGTTCGTTCACGTTGTCAGCCATGTTGCATCCCTTTACGAGGTGGTGGTGTCGGGGTTGCGGCCGGTGGAGGCCACGACCGCTGCGGCTCGTCGAGCCACAGACGACCCGGTGGCCCGTGCAGACCGGTACAGCAGGGCCGCGGCTTCTTCAGCGGTTCCATGATGTGTGGCCATGAGCACGCCCTGTGCTTGTGCGATGACCTCGCGATCCGCGAGAGCGTTCGCGACGCGTTGGCCCGCCCACTCGTCGCTGAGATCGACGCCGGCGTCGGCAAGGATGGTGGAGGCTTGCGTTGCGAACATCGCGGCAAGCCTCTGTTGCGGCGGCCCAAACGCGCGTCGGGTGTTCGAATACATGTTGAGCGCCCCGATGGGCCGGTCGGCCAGCAGGAGAGGCGTGGACAGAATGCTGGCAATGCCTTGTTCGAGCGCTTGAGGAACGAACGCCGGCCACCTCGACTCGTCAGCCAACGACTCGATATGAAACCAGTGCCCCTCGTCAGCAGCCGCAATGCAGGGTCCTTCGCCTGTCTGGTATTGGTGCTTGTCCATCTCCAAGACCGTGTCATTTGAGGCAGCCACCGTCCCGAGCCGTCCGCGGCGCTCCAGCGACACGCTGACACCGTCGGCACCGGTGACGGTCTCTACCGCGAGCGCCGTCACGAGACGCAGAGCAGCGTCGATCACCGCATGGCTGGCAGGGATTGATCCCGATCGGGCAACCTCGGACGGCAGACCGCGAACGGCCGCGCTGACAACCGCGCGAGATCGATCGCCGGTGCGTTGTTCGGAACCAAGCGCACGGGAGGAGGGAACCTCTGCAGGGTCTACGTCTTGGAGGAGGTCGCCGAGGCCGACGATTGCGAAGATCCGTCGGGTGTGAGCAGAGGCGAGCCGTACACGCAGCGATCCACCGGCCTCGGCGAGAACAGTTGAGGCATCCGTCAGAGCCCACAGCCCGGCCGCTCCGATGAACGTGACCGAGCCGATGTCCACGGTGACGTTCGTGTACCCGTCGGCGACCAGGGCGTTGAGCACGGTGGCCAACCGAGGGGCGGTGATCGTGTCGAGCTCGCCCGTGACGCCAACCACGAGAGAAGGGTCGAAGCCGACCGTCAGCCCGAAGCTACCCAAACTGGCCACGGCCACCACACCCCGCGCCGAACAACGTGGCGACAGGCGTCGCAGATGAAATCGACGATCTGATCACGAGGACCACTCCGGGGCGCACGTCGTTAGGACGGAACTGCCCTCTCTGTCGAAGACATGAAAACGGTACACCCGCATGTGGCGTTAGCTGACCCGATGGGTCGCCGGAGGCCACGCGCCCCGGCCCGAAGGAGGGCAGCGCGCGGCTTGCGTCGTCGGTCGGGTCATGAATGATGCGTCGTCGGTCGGGTCATGAAAGATGTGCGACGGTGAGAACGCGGCCTTCGACGCTGACCGCCGGACGCGCGACCTTTCGTCATCGCCGGGATTGCGCAGACGAGGTTTCGGGTAGGGCGGACACACGTCTGTAAGGAGGCCGCCATGGCGAAGTACGAAGTGAACGAAGCCGCAGTCGACGCCGCTCGCGCACTCATCGACGCGCGGCGCTACGTGGTCCGGAGCCGTTGGCAGGATGCGCAGCCGTCTGCTATCGAACAGAACCGGTACCTGAAGTCGCACATCTGGGCGGATTACGGCGCGTGGCACCTCGGGCTGAAGGTCGGCGCGACGGAGGAGACCAAGGGTCGCTACGCCTTCGGCTTCGGTGATCTGCGACGGCTCCACCGTTCAGGCCTGATCGCCTGCCACTACCGAGCGGCCGAGTTCGACCACAAGTCGATCGAGCTCGCGGCACACGACTTGCTCCAGTACTTGGACGACAAGCGTCGGTAAGCGCGCCATCCGTGGCATGGAGGCTTCGAGCCGACTTGGTGGCCGCAGCTCGGGTAGGTCGCACGCGTGAACAACTTCGCCATCGATATCATTGCGATCCGGCAACTAGCGCACGCCGACTTCGCTCAAGGAGCGGTACCGACGCCTACGGCGGAGACAGCGCTCACGTCGTCGAGGTCCTCAACGAGGCGCTCGCCACCGAACTGGTCTTCCTCCTGCGCTATCTGGCTCCCTACTACCGAGCAGCTGGCCTCGCGGCCAAGTCCGTGGCACAGGAGTTCGCCGAGCACGCCGCCGAGGAACAGGGCCACGACGACCGCATCGCGGCGCGGCGCGGACCACCAGTTGCACGGCAGCCGAACTTCGACCCCAAAGGCCTCTCCGCCGAGTGCATCGCCATCGAGGTGTACCTCCGAGATCGTCCGGTGGCTCGGCGAAGACGACCCCACCACGCGAGTGCTCATCCAGGACATCCTCGCCGTCGAGGAAGAGCATGCCGACGACCTCCTGAACCTGGTCGGTACCCAGGAGCCGGCTCAAGCGACGATTCAGACCTGACCTGCGCTGCCCGACCACGGTGATCGTCATCGGGTGATCGTCATCGGCCCCCGCATCGGGCACGATGCCGACGGTTTCGGTCGGGCCGACACGTGTCGGCGGGTCGATCACGATCTCCGCCGACGGTCGATCTCAAGGCGATGACAGTTCGGCACTGTTGCTGAAAAGCAACAAATGTCCCGGTCAACGGTGGGCGTGGTGACGGTTCATCGCCCGGTAGACGAGCAAAGCGATTACGGCACCGACAACGGAGCCGATGAGCCCCGTGGAGTGGACGCCTTTGTCCTTGACGTCATTGCGAAACAGCACATCTGCGAGGAGACCGCCGATGAAAGAACCGACTACACCGAGCACAATCGTTGCACCGATCGACATCGGATCGCGCCCAGGGACGACTGCCCGGGCAAGAAATCCCGCAATGAGACCAACAATGATCATCCCGATAATAAAATCGATCATGACTCCTACTTTCTCTCGATCACGGCGCCATTCGAACGCGCGTTCACCGGTACTACCCGCGGCGCGATCCAAACAAACCTACGGACATCACCCGACAAACCTGACAACGATGAAGGCCGCCAGCCGACCCGACCTCGCGAAGTCACCGGAAGGATGTTTCTGCGGCCAGAGGAAAGCCCGTTTCGGTCCAGGCGGTCGGTCACCGCATTGCGGACGGCTTCAACATCCACACCATCGGCCTGATCCTGGTCATCGTCGGCATCGTCGGCATCGTCGGTCAGCAAAGGGTGAGCGTTTCGGTGAGGATGCCGAAAATCTCGGTCGCATGGCGTCGCCGCGTATGGTGTGCGGCGTGAACCAACCGCCGGAACGCGAGTTGAACGTCGGGCTTCGGCACGCCCTGTACAACCCGGATCGACTTCGAGTTTTCCACGCGACACAACTGCTCGACACGGGCGCCGACGAGATGTTCGATCGCCTCGCTCGGCTCGCGGGGTCGTTGCCTCGTACACCGTTCGCCTTCATCACCCTCGTCGACGCAGCTCGATCGTTCTGGAAGAGCTGCATCGGCGTGGATTCCGACGATCTGGCCGACGAGGCAGAACGCCGTCGAAGAATCGTTTTGTCAGTACGTGATCAATGACAACAAGCCACGGATCGTGGCGGATGCGCGACGAAACGAGCTCACCCGGCACAATCCGTCGATTGTCGGCATGGGGATTGTCGCATGGGCCGGCTATCCGCTCCGCTCGATCGAAGGACACGTGTTGGGTACGTGCTGCGTCGTCGACACGGTCGTACGAGACTGGACAACCGAGGAGAAGCGGTCCTCGAAGGGATCTGGTCGCGATGCCCCGACGCTGTATGTCGAAAGGGCCAGCGCGACTGGCTGGTCGGCTGGTACGAGCTGAACTGGACGGCACAGCTGTCGATCAGCTCGAAACTGGGGCGGTCAGACGCTTGCTGACCCAGCCGACCGGACAGCTGGTGAGCCCCCCTGCACACGTTCCCCTGGTCGGCACCGTTGACGACGCGACGATCACACGGTGCCGGAGGGACAGTGGTCGTGGTTGTCGGTGCGACGGTCGTCGAGGCGACGGACTCGGACGCGGCAGACGCGAGGGTCGTGTCCGACGGGGTGTCGGGGGTCGGTTGAACAGCAGCCACAACGGCAATTCCGATGAGGACGGCCACGATCGCGGCGCTCGTGAACGCAATCCACTTCCGGAGCCGATCGGCCATTCACAGACAGTGCCCGGTCGTCGAAGCGCCTACACGTGACGATGAGCTGCCTCCGAACGCCTAGGCGACGATGGAGGAGCGAGACCGTCGTGGCTGACGAAGTGTCCTTCGCTCCGCTCTTTCGTATCCGACGAAACGCGTTCGTCGAAGCTGGTGTCGCGAGAGCGGACGTACATTGCGCTTTCTGGTTCTGAATACGAGGCTTTCGAGCCGCCGTCAAAATCGAAGTGGATTGTCGACTCTGTGCTCACCGTCGGTTTGCCGGTACGAGTTGGTCGAGGCCGATGCTCATCCGGTGAGTGGTCGGCGAACTCGACGACGAGTTCGCCGTGTCCACCGATGGCGTCGAGGTACCGGACGGAAGCCGTCATTCGTGGAATCGGCCCCTGCGCCTTCAGAGCCCCGCGAATACTTCTCCGACGTTCGGGTACTTGGGGTGAACCCGAACTTGCGGCGATGTGAATCGACGCGATCATCGACGATGCGAAGGCGTCCGCCGTGCCCGAGATCAAGGGTCTCGGCCGAATCTTGAAACAGTGGCGTGACCGATCCTCGCCTAGCACACCACCGGCGCGGCCAGCGGGCCCACCGAAGGACTCAACTCAGGTCATCAAGAAGATCGAACGAGTATCCGCCGCCGGGTTCACCAACTTCGCCCACTTCGACCCCGCCAAAATCGCGAAGAGCCACTACAATGTTCCGAATGGCTAGCTATCTTGTCGTCGCGAATCAGACGCTGGGCGGGACCGCCCTGACCCAAGTAGTCACGGAGCGCGCGACCATCGAGGCAGCGACTTTCCACGTCGTCGTCCCCGCCACGGAGCCGGCTGACGAGCACCCGCCGGTGGCGGGGACCGCTTCCGAGAACGCTTACCGTCGCCTCCATGAGGCGCTGGAGCGCCTCGAAGCAGCCGGGGTGCGGGCCACTGGTGAGCTCGGGGCCGCTGATCCGATGCACGCAATCCGCGATGCGTTGACGGCACACAGTTATTCCGGGCTCATCATCTCGACGTTCCCGTCTGGCATCTCCCGCTGGGTGCGCATGGACCTGCCTCATCGAGCAGCACGAGAGTTCAACCTGCTGGTGGAGTGGATCGAGGCTCGTACTGACGCTCCCAATGAGGCGACGATCTCTCGCATCGACGCGGGCCCCACCGCAATGCAGAACCTCGAATCGCCGGGCACGTTCTGAGCCCTTCGGCATCAGCAGCCGAGTGGAGCGCGCGATCCCAGTGGTCTTCTGCGCCTGCGACTGATCGTTAGGACCCGGAAGGTTCTGGTGATTGTGCCGCTTTCGTCCTCGGCGTTGAGCGATGCCGCGTACGCGGACCTGCGCAACACCGAGGCGGGTGACAGCGTCACGATGCAGTTCAACGGCGAGGGCGTCAACGACGGACCGTTCGGTACGTTCCCGGCCACTGGTAAGCGTGTGTCTTTCTTGATGATAAACGTGATCACGGTCAACGCCAGAGGCGAAATCACAAAGCTCGAGCAGCTCTACGACCGCCTCGACGTGCTCACGCAGCTCGGCCACATGTCGGCCAGCTGAAGCGGCTACGACGTGCTACTCAATTGGGTGCGGCTCTGTTGGAGTGACGTGGGCTTGTCGGGCTCGGTGGGTGCGCTGGAACATGAGCGCGGCGGATCGGCACGACGGCAAGGAGCAGATTGTCGCTCACCGCACCCATCGGGTGCTCACAG
>JAYTFI010000703.1:0-1565 GCA_043734485.1 Acidimicrobiales bacterium
GCACCCGGCGGTGGCGTCGGTCCGCCAGATCGGTCCGATGATGGCCGTCATCGTGCGCGGTGGTGCGGCCGGGGCCGACGGCGTGTGCGCGGCCGTACGCCTGCTCGTGCCAGCGACGAGCCTCGGTGGCGTGGAGACGACCATAGAGCGGCGGCACAAGTACGCCGGGGACGCGCACGTCGACCCCGCCTTGTTGCGCGTGAGCGTCGGGATCGAGGACGTGGAGGACCTGTGGGCAGACCTCTCGGCCGCGCTCGCGGTCGCGATCGGGACCTGACCGCGACCGTTGCCGTCGCCGTTGCCGGGCTGGAGCGCCTCTGACCGGTCGCCGTAGGGTGACCCGGATGGGAGCTGCGCCACTCGAAGGCATCAAGGTCGTGGAGATCACGAGCATCTACTCGGGACCGCTCGCAGGGCTGCTGCTGGCAGAGCTCGGGGCCGACGTCATCAAGGTCGAGAGCGTCGACAAGCCGGACCTCATCCGCAATCGGACGCAGGGTCCCCACGGTGTCAGCACCGTGTTCTATGCCCTGAACCGCGGGAAGCGATTCGTGTCGATCGACGCCACGACACCTCGCGGCAGGGCACTCTTCGCCGACCTCGTCGCTGGTGCCGACGTGTTCCTGCACAACATCCGTCCGGGGAAGCCCGAGGCGATCGGCCTCGGGTACGACGAGCTGGCGGTCCGCAACCCGCGCCTCGTCTACGCCGCCATATCCGGCCTCGGGCACGAGGGTCCGGACTCCGACCAGCGCGTCTACGACTACGTCGTCCAGGCCCGCGTCGGTATGGTCGATTACCAACGCGCGGTGGACACCGGCAAGGCCTCGCTGATCAGTCAGGTCGTCGTCGACAAGACCACCGCACAAGCCACGGTCCAAGCCATCCTTGCGGCATTGTATGTACGCGAACGAACGGGGAAAGGTCAGCGGATCGACCTGCCGATGCTGGGTGTGGGATTGCACTTCGAATGGCCCGACGCCATGGCCCCGAACTTCACCGAGGTCACACCGAGCGCCGCGCCGAGCTCACTACCGCGGCACATCCAGCAACTGCCCGCCGCCGCGCTTGTCGTGGTCGTGGCCGGTGATGGGGGCGAGATCGTGTGCAGCCCGGCGCTACCGCCCTTCGACGGGTTCTGCATTGCCTTCGACCGTACCGACTGGATCGTGGACGACCGCTTCGCTGACGCGATGACCCGCGCACTTCACCTTCCCGAGTTCGTGGGCGAGATGGATGCAGCCGCGCTGCGCTTCACCGCTGCGGAACTGCTCGCTCGGCTGGAGGAGAACGGTGTGGCCTGCGGACCCGTCCGGAGCCGATCGGCGATCCATGAGGATGCACAGATCCGCCATCTCGGGCTTCTGTCCGAGCACGACACGGGCTTCGTGGGGACGGTGCGTCAGCCCCATCCGATGTGGCACTTCAGCGTCACACCGGCGCAGATCACCACGTCGATGGGTCGAACGGGGGAGCACACGTGCGAGGTGCTGGCCGAGCTGGGAGTCAGTGCGGACGAGATCGCGCAACTCCTGCGCGACGGCGTCGCCTTCGCGCCGTGAGGG
>JAYTFI010000704.1:0-2471 GCA_043734485.1 Acidimicrobiales bacterium
GCTGGCGGGCGACAGGGCGAGGTAACGGCCGGCGTCGGGTGGGAAGCCGAGCCAGCGGGCGCCGAGGATGCGCAGGAGATGGCCGTGGGCGACCAGGCAGACAGACCCAACACCGCCATCCATATGCGCGCGTATCTTCTCGATGACTCGGTCAGCACGTGTCGCGACTTGCTCGATGGTCTCGCCACCCGGGCAACCGTCGTCCCAGATGCTCCACTCAGGCCGACTCTCGCGAATCTGCTGCGTGGTGAGTCCCTCGTAGGCGCCGTAGTCCCACTCCCAGAGATCGGCGTCGAGCGAGAGCGGCGCGAGCCGCGCCTGAACCGCGGTCTCCTGTGCCCGTCGAGCCGGACTGACCCACACCGACCCGATCGCGAAGGGCACGAGCCGCGCGCCGAGCGTGGACGCGGCTACGACACCGGACTCGGTCAGCCCGATGTCGGTCCGGCCCGTATGCCGCCCGGCCAGCGCCCATTCGGTCTCGCCGTGGCGAACGAGGACGACGATGGCATCGGCGGCGGGCACGGCGGCGGGCATGGCGACAGGCATGGCGGCAGCGTACGTGGGCGCTCTGCAAGGCTCGGCCCATGGCTGCCGACCCGACCATCCTCGAACGACTCGCGGCAGCGCGACCCACAGACGAAAGCAGACCCTGGCTGGCGGTATCCATGGTCAGCGCGCTCGACGGCGGCACCGCGATCAGCGGGAAGTCCGGAGGGCTCGGCAACGACACGGACCGCGAGGTGCTCAAGACGATGCGGTCCTTGGCGGACATCGTGCTGGTCGGCGCCGGGACCGTGCGGGCCGAGAAGTACCGGGTACCGTCCCGCAAGGAGCTGCGGCTGGTGGTCGTCTCCGGCCGACTCGACCTCGACTGGGACAATCCGCTCTGGCACAGCGGCCAGGTGACCGTACTCACGACCGCGCAGGCGCCCCCCGCGCCGAAGGGTGTGCAGCTATTGCGAGCGGGCACCGACCGGGTCGACCTTGCGGTCGCCGTCCACGAGCTCCACGAACAGCTCAGCGCGCAGATGATCATCTGCGAGGGCGGCCCGTCGCTCAACGGCCAGCTCCTCGAGCTCGATCTGGTCGACGAGGTCGTGCTCACCCTGTCGCCTTTCGCGTTGGCCGGTTCCTCATCGCGGATCGCGCACGCCGACACCGAGGTCATCCGCCGATTCACCCTCGCCCATGCGCTCCCCGACGGCGACTGGCTGTTCCTACGCTATGTCCGGCCCGTGACGAGGAGCTGAACCCTCGACGCTGCCCGTCACGCAGCCGCGCCCCCCTGCCAAGATCGGCGCGTGACCACATCGCTGCGAGACCAGGGCCGTCGCACCAAGATCATCGCCACACTCGGGCCGGCCACCGACGCCATCCTGCCCGCGCTGATCGAGGCCGGCATGGACGTCGCCCGCGTGAACTGCAGCCACGGCACGGTCACCGACCATTTGGCCCGGATCGAGGCCATCCGCGCCGCGGCCACTGCGGCGGGCCGCTACATCGCCGTGTTCGCCGACCTACCAGGACCGAAGATCCGGCTCGCGCCGCGGGTCGAACCGCTCGCGGTGAAGACCGACGACGTCGTGCGGCTGCGGACCGTCGACATGCCCGGCGACGCTGCCGACCTCACCATCGACTACCCGACCCTGCTCCGCGATGTGATCGACGGCGACCGCATCACGCTCGGCGACGGTGCCCTGAGCTTCCGTGTCGTCAACGTCACCGCAACGCACGTGGTCCTGCTCGCCCTCGACCCCGGCGTCGTGCGGGGCCAGCCCGGCATCCACCTGCCGGCGGAACGGGTGCGGGTCACCACGCCCACCGACGAGGATCTCGTGATCGCTGAGGCACTGGCCATGCATGTCGACTTCCTGGCGCTGTCGTTCGTACGCAGCGCGGAGGAGGTCCGCCGGCTGCGCCATCACCTGGTCGAGCACTGCAAGCTCGGCGGCGCGGCGCCGGGGATCATCTCGAAGATCGAAACCCTCGGCGCGGTCGAAGCGCTCTCCGACATCGTCGGGGCGTCGGACGCGGTGATGGTGGCCCGTGGCGATCTCGGCATCGAATGCCCGCTCGAAGACGTGCCGCACCTGCAGAAGCGCATCGTACGGACGTGCGTGAAGGCGGGCGTGCCGGTCATCACCGCGACGCAGATGCTCGAATCGATGCTGACCGCATCGACGCCGACACGGGCCGAGGTGAGCGATGTTGCAAACGCCGTGTTCGACGGCGCCGACGCGCTGATGCTTTCGGGGGAAACGGCCATCGGCGTCGACCCGATCGGCGTCATCGGCTGGATGGCCCGCATCGCCGAACGCGCCGAATCGGAGGCGAACTATCAGGGCTGGGGCCTGTCGGTGGTCCGTTCCGACCGTCGTGACGCGACTCGTGAACAGCAGATCGGGAGCTCGCTCGCGCATGCGGCGTGGCAGGCCGCAACCGATCTGAACGCCGATGCCATCCTGTGC
>JAYTFI010000705.1:0-3773 GCA_043734485.1 Acidimicrobiales bacterium
AGCGGGGAAGCCGGCCAGGTCGGCCAGCCAGCGCAGTGCTTGGTTCTCCGCCCATATCGCGCCTGCGCCTTCCAGCCACGAACCGCCGTAGATCGACGACGCGCCCACGACGAGGTCGAACAGGACCGCGGCCTCGGTCGGCGAGCAGGGCACGAACGACACGTTGCGGGGATGGTCCTGGCTGATCGTCGCCGGCGCGAGGTGCTCGCAGAACACCCGGAGCGCTTCCATGCCGCCGAGGCCTTCGGCGAAGACCGTACTGCCAAGGCGGTCGAGATCGGCCTTGGTTCGGGAGCCGTCGAGCGGGGGAGGGTCGAGGCGCACGCGTTCGAGCGCGTACTG
The DNA here is from genome assembly GCA_043734485.1 of Acidimicrobiales bacterium. Taxonomy (GTDB): domain Bacteria; phylum Actinomycetota; class Acidimicrobiia; order Acidimicrobiales; family JANYDT01; genus JAYUDQ01. The sequence goes on from JAYTFI010000705.1 coordinate 343, forward strand.
GACTATGGCCTGGGCGACACCCTCCATGGCCGGGTCGAAGCGGTGCATGCGGGCACCGTCGGGCTGATCCGCAGCTGCGGTCACCTGTTCTTCCAGACCGGCGGACGCTTCTCCATGAAGCTGACCATGCCCTCCCGGCCATCCTCCGTAGCCGCGTTCATAGCCATTGCCTCGATCGCGAACGAGTACGCCTTCGGCTGATCAAGGTCGACCTGTGCGTAGAACGCGGCCTTGCCGAGCGCCTTTGCGAAGGCCGAGCCGCGTGTGGCCCGGGTGATGAGATCGAGGACTGCGGCGTCGAGCAAGTCGTCAGGTACCGCTCGGTTGATGAGCCCCCAATCCGCGGCTGTTGCCGCGGTGATCGGGTCGCCGGTCATGGACATCTCCAGGGCGCGCTTGCGGCCTATGTTCCGGGCCACGGCCACGAGCGGTGTGGTGCAGAAGATGCCGGCCTTGCCCCCGGGTAGGGCGAAGCCGGCGGACTCGGCGGCGATGGCGAGGTCGCAGCTCGCGACCAGCTGGCAGCCGGCCGCGGTGGCGAAAGCGTGGACCTTGGCGATGGTCGGCTGTGGCACTTCCTGCACCAAGGTCATGAGGTCGGTGCAGGTACGCAACAGCCGGCGGAGGAAGGGCAGGTCCTGTCCGGCCATGTCGGCGAAGTCGTGGCCTGCGCTGAACACCGGTCCATTCGCGGCGATCACAATGCCGCGCACCCCGTCCATCGCCGCTGCCGCGTCCAGCGATTCGATGACGGCCTTCATGACCGTGAGCGACAGCGCGTTGCGCTTCGCCGGGTTGTTGAGGGTGATGGTGGCCAACTCATCGGAGCGTTCGAGGATGACGTGCTCGCAGGACATGGGCGGAGGCTACGTCGGCCCTGCGCTCGGCGCGGCGCGGGGTTCCGCCTCCCTGCAACTAGGTCAATGCCTCCGCCCGAAGTGCCGATGGAGACCGGGTGTCGAGAGCCTCCGTGACCCCAACGCGCCCCGCTGCCCGTCGCGCCAGCGATCCGCACGCCCCGGCGGTTCTCGTCTCTGGCCTCCGCAAGCGCTACGGGGACAAAGTCGCAGTCGACGGTGTCGACCTGCGCATCGAGCGAGGCGCCTTCTTCGGGATCGTGGGGCCCAACGGGGCCGGGAAGACCACGACGCTGCGGATGATCACCTGCCTCCTGCGTCCGGATTCGGGCACGGTGATCGTCGATGGGATCGACGTGTGGGCAGATCCGATCGCCGCGAAGTCCCGTTTCGGCGTGCTTCCCGACGACCTCCGCCTGTTCGAGCGGCTCACCGGGCGGGAACTGCTCACCTACGTCGGACTCCTGCGCCGACTGCCGCGGGAACAGGCGGAGCAGCGCTGTCGGGAGGTGCTCGACGTGTTGGGCATGACCGGTTCGGCGAACGATCTCGTGGCCGACTTCAGCCAGGGGATGCGCAAGAAGATCGGGCTCGGTGCAGCCATCCTCCATGTCCCGAGCGTGCTGTTCCTCGACGAACCGTTCGAATCCGTCGACCCAGTGTCGGCCCGCGTGGTGCAGGAGGTGCTCGGGCAATTCCGTGAGTCCGGCGGGACGGTGGTGTTCTCGAGCCATGTGATGGAGACGGTCGAGCGGCTGTGCGACCACGTCGCCATCGTGAACGGCGGCCGCGTGATCGCCAGCGGCCCGACCGACGACGTGCGCGAGGGCCGGACATTGGAGCAGACCTTCATCGACGCCGTCGGCGCCCGTGACGTACGACTCGATCATCTGGACTGGCTGCGCAGCGGCATCTCGGCCGCTACGAGCTGAGTGCCCGGTGGGGTCGTTGCGCGGACCCGCTCCACCGGGCATCACGCGGGTGTTCGTCGGGCTGAAGCTGGCCATCCTGCGCAACAGCTTCGTCAAGGACGCCCGCAGTCGACTCGGCATCGTCGCCCTCGCCGTTGCCGGCATCGGCGCCGGGCTGATCGGGGCGTGGTCGTTCCTGCAGGACAGCCATCGGGACCAGCTCTCCTGGTCGCGGTCGTTGGCACCGGGCTTCGCGGTGATCCTGCTGGCCTGGGTGCTCGGCCCGCTTCTCATGGGTGGGGTCGACGACATGCTCGACCCGGACCGTCTGGCGCTGTTCCCGCTCAGTCGTCAGGAGATGCGCAATGGGCTACTCGCCGCGTCGCTGATCGGGTTCGTTCCGTTGGGGACGCTGCTCGCCCTTGCGGGTGTCGTCGTCGGGCATGCACGGCTGGGCTTCGGCGGGGTGCTCGTGATCCTGGCGTGCGCTGCGCATTTCGGGTTCGCTGTGGTGGCGGGACGCGCGGTGGCCGTGCTGCTGGCCCGGGGGGCTCGGTCGCGGCGTGGCCGCGACGCGTCCGTGGTCTTCACTTCGATGGCGGCGGGAACGGTATGGCTGGCGACGCAGAGCATCACCGTGATCAGCGGGTCGGCCTACGACGTCGTGGTGCGGGTGATCGGCTGGACGCCGGCCGGTTCGCTCGGTCAGGCCGTGCTCGACGCGCACACCGGTCGCTATGCATCGGCGTCGTTGCGCATCGCCGTCTCGATCGTGCTGTCGGCAGTCCTCGCCCGAGTGTGGATCGTCGGGCTCGAACGGGCGACCGTCGAGCCCGTGCTGACGAGCGCGGGCCGGCCCTCGAGCCATCGTTCAGCTCGGGGGTTGATGGGGCGCTGGCCCGCTGCCGCGGCCACCCGACCTTGGGCGGTGGTGCTGCGCAAGGAACTGCATTACCTCGCCCGCTCACCACAGCGTCGCTCAGCGCTCATCGTCGGCACCGTCATCGGTGCACCGTTCGCCCTTCTGCAGGCGTTCCGCATCGGCGGCGCCTCAGACGCTGCGGTCTACCTCGCGCCGACGGCGCTGATCTTCGGCATGGGTGCATCGAACAACCTGCTGGGCGCGGACTCGCCCTCGCTATGGCTGGAGACGACCTCGGGCGCGTCGCTGCGGGCCCTGCTGTTGGGCCGCAGCATCGCGACTGCGCCGTTCGTCGTGACGCCGGTGGTATCGGCGGCGGCCTTGATCGCGATCGTGTCGGGTGGATGGCTCGGGTTCGCCGAGATGACCGTTCTCGCAGTGGGCTGCTGTGGCCTGCCGATCGGCGTCGGGTGCCTCGTCTCGGTTGTCGCACCGCTCCCACAGCCGGACACGGCGAACCCCTATTCGCACCGGCGGTCCTCCGCCGGCGAGGGCTGTCTCGTCGGGCTGATGGCCGTCGTCAGCCTGTTCGTAGTGATGCTGCTGCTCGTGCCGGTGACGGCCGCCGTCCTGCGCTGGCATGGCCAACCCGCTCGGGTCTTCACGATGGTGGTTCCGGCCGCGACGGCGTACTCGGTGGCCGTGTGGATCGTCTGCGCTCGCCTCGCCGCCCGGTACGCGACGCCGCGGCTACCGGAGCTGCTGCACGACCTGGGCCGGCGGCGGGTGACGAGCTGAGCG
>JAYTFI010000706.1:0-6468 GCA_043734485.1 Acidimicrobiales bacterium
GTGAACGTCACCTTCGTCGGTCCGTCATGGGGCAAGGACGTCACGAACAAGGCCGAGAAGGCCCTCGTTGCCTTCTTCTTCGTGATCGCGGCATACATCTCGGTGCGCTTCGAGTGGAAGATGGCCCTGGCCGCGATTGCGGCTGTGGTGCACGACGTCTTCATCACGGTTGGTATCTATGCACTTTCGGGATTTGAGGTGACCCCGGCCACCGTCATTGCCTTCCTCACCATCCTTGGGTTCTCGCTTTACGACACCATCGTCGTGTTCGACAAGGTGAAGGAGAACGCCAAACATCTCGGTGGTTCGGGTCGAATTTCCTATACGGACATCGTGAATCTGTCCATGAACCAGGTGCTGATGCGCTCCCTGAACACCTCGTTCGTGGCCATTCTTCCCATCCTGTCCCTGCTGATCCTCGGCGCCGGCGTACTCGGTGCGACCGCCCTCGGCGACTTCGGGCTTGCGCTGCTGATCGGTCTTCTGACCGGCGCCTACTCGTCGATCTTCGTCGCCGCGCCGATCCTCGCCAAGCTGAAGGAGCGCGAGGAACGTTGGGCCCAGGTCAGTCGCAAGCTCGGCCGGGGCGGCACGATGACGCACGACATGGCAGCGTCCCTCCGTGCGGCATCGAGCGGCCCAACGTCGCCCATCTCCTCGGCGTCGGCCACTGCATCAGACGGCTCGCAGGTCCTCAAGCCCGGTGTCGGCGCCGGTTACGCCGGTGCCGCGCCGCGCCCCCGCAAGCAGGGCAAGGTCCGCTGAAGTCAGCGGTATTTGACGCAGTACGTCTGCCTGACGTACTTGCCCTTCACCTTGACCCGCTTCTTCCCGGTCTTGGTGCAGACCCGCTTCTTGGCGGTCGTCGGGGCGATGACCACGACGAGGGGACTCGTTGTGGTGGTTGTCGAGGTAGTGGTCGTCGCAGGACTGGTCGTGGTCACGGCGGCGACAGTTGTCGTCGTCGTTGTGGTTGTCGTCGGCGGGGTGGTGCCGAACTTTGCGACGCGGTTGGCCACGGTGCCGACGGCCCAGATGTTGCTGTCTGGCCCGACGGTCAGGCCCTTGAGCCCGAATGAGCTCGGTGCGGGATACGGATCCCGCTTGATGACGCCGGCCCCAAAGGACAGGCGAGACACGTTGTTCAGCCCCGTCTCGGTGATCCACACAGCGCCGTCCGGGCCCGCGACTACCGACTGCGGCGAGGCCCCGGGGGGCAGCACCAGCTCGCTGGCGATGGCGTTCTGATCGAAGCGGGCGATGGTGTTGATGCCGCCTTCGATGATCCACACGGCACTGTCCGGCCCATTCGCGATGGCCGACGGGTCAGCGGCCGAGTTGGCGAAGTTGATGGTCGAGCCGACCTGCGTCGCCGTCTGGGGGTTCCAGCGGCTGATGGTGTCGACGCCACCCGCGGCGGGGTTCTTCTCGAGCACCCAGACGTTGGTGTCGGGGCCGATGGCCATGCGCATCGTGCTCGTCGCACCGAACGCGAGCGGCAGCGCCGTGGCCCCGCCGAGCGTGGCAGCGGGTGAGTAGCGGTCAACCGCCCCGACCCGGGAGATCCAGAGCTGCGTGCCGACCGTGAGCATCGAGTCGGAACCTGCCGGTACGGTGCCGAGCGTGGTGACGAGACCGCCGGGATTGCTGCTCTTCACGGCGTTGAGGCTGTCGATCCACGTGAGTTGCCCGTTGAAGATGGTGCTCGTCCTCACGATTCCGGCCGCGATCGGGCTTCCGGCCGCGGTGCCTGCGATGCTGAAACTGGTGTATCCGGCCGCAGTTCGGTTGGCCAGCAGTTCGCCCTGCCATGTGATGATCTCACCGTTGAGAACCGCGCCGGCTTCGGGCGCGAAGGCCGTCACGGAGCCGACGGCATCGGCAGCACCGGCCTCATCCGAGTATGCGAGCCCGGTGACGGTGAGCGCGACGAGGGCGCAGGTGAGCGCTCTCCCCGGGGTCTTGCGGCGGTTGGATGAACTATTCGTCATATCAATCCTTGGGGGAAGTCGGTCCGTCGAAACGGCGATGGCGATGTGAGGAGTCTTGCAGCCTGCGTCGTCTGCGTCGCCTTCTTCTTCGGGACCAACCCTTTGTAGGCCGCAATCCAGCGAACGTTGCCGGCCATCAGTGTGTCGATCGGAGGGGTGGCATAGAGCTGCACGCGGTTGTCCATGAAGTCCGTGAACGCCAGCAGAGTCCCGTCGGGTGACACGTCGAGTCCGGTCGGCTGGTTGCCTCCGACCATGGCATCGAGGACGAGCCCGCGTGGTGCGCAGCGGGGCGCCGGGAGCGACGTCCTCGAATCGCAGGTCATCGGACCGAGCGCACGCATCGGATTCGATAGCCGCGCAGCAGCATGCAGACTGGCGTTCATGGCAACACTGGTCTGCTTCCACGCCCACCCCGACGATGAAGCGATCGCGACCGGCGGTCTCATCGCCCGAGCCGCGGCCGAGGGTCACCGGGTCGTGCTGGTCGTCGCCACGGGCGGCGAGTACGGCGAAACCCCGGCCGACCTGTCCGACGGCGAGACACTCGCTGAAAGACGTGCGTCGGAGACGGCGAAGTCCGCAGCCGTGCTCGGCCTGGCCAGGGTCGCGTTCCTCGGCTACCACGACTCCGGCATGACCGGCTGGGACCAGAACTCCAGGCCCGGCGCGTTCATGAACGCTCCGCTCGACGAGGCCGCGGCACGGCTCGCCGCGATCCTCACCGAGGAGGATGCGACCACGCTCACCATCTACGACTGGCATGGTGGTTACGGCCACCCCGACCACATCGCCGTCCATCGGGTCGGCCATCGCGCGGCCGAGATGGCGGGAACCCCCCACGTGTACGAGTCGACGATGAACCGTGATGCGCTGGTTGCCATGATCGAGGCCGCCCGTGCGAACGGCGCCGGCGATGACCTCGACAGAGACGGCTTCGACGTGAACAGCGCCGACGACGGCAACGCCTTCGGCACGCCCGAGGCCGAGCTAACCACTCGAGTCGATGTCAGCGCCTACATCGACCAAAAGCGCGAGTCACTCCAGTGTCACGCGAGCCAGGTGAACGATGGATCGTTCTTCCTCCAGATGCCGCCCGAGGCGTTCACCAACGCGTTCGGGACGGAGTGGTTCATCCGCGTCGGCATCCCCGGTGGCGTCACCGAGGACTACCTGGCGGGTCTCGAGTCACGGTGACCCCGAGCGAGCTCTCCGCCCTCATACGCGACGTTCCCGACTTCCCGAAGCCCGGCGTCCTCTTCAAGGACCTCACGCCGCTGCTTGCCAACCACCGGGCGCTCGCGGCGGTGGTCGACCTCATGTGCGAGCCCTGGGCCGACGCCGGCTGCACGTTGGTGGCCGGTGTCGAGGCGCGCGGGTTCCTGCTCGCACCGCTCGTGGCCCAGCGCCTCCGTGTCGGCATGGTTCCCATCCGCAAGCAGGGCAAGCTTCCATGGCGCAGCCGGCGGGTCGAGTACGCCCTCGAGTACGGCACCGACGTGCTCGAGATGCACGAGGATGCCGTCGGACCCGACGACCTGGTGCTGATCATCGACGACGTGCTCGCCACCGGGGGAACAGCGACGGCCGCTGTGCAGTTGGTGCGCGATGCCGGGGCGTCGGTGGCCGGAGCGGCATTCGCCATCGAGCTCGGCTTCCTCAACGGTCGCGACGCAATGGCCGATGTTCGGATCAGCGCCGTGGTCACTTATCCTTAGATCCCCCGCCTAGGAGTGCAGTGAACCCACCGAGCACGCTCGCCGAAGACCCGACCAGCGCCTCCGTGGCCTGGCTCGACCCGCTCGATCCAGCGCTCGTGGTGCCGCTCCTGGAGGAGTTCCGTACCCACCACCCGAAGTCGCCGACCACGCGCATCTCGCAGGCCTTCGAGCTGTCCGCCGAGGCCCACAAGGACCAGCGCCGCAAGTCGGGTGAGCCCTACGTCACCCATCCGCTCGCCGTCGCCATGGTGCTGGCGGAGTTGGGCATGGACGACATCACACTGTCGGCGGCGATCCTCCATGATGTCGTCGAGGACACCGGTGTCACGCTCGATGACCTGAACGCGAAGTTCGGTCCAGACGTGGCCGCCATCGTCGACGGGGTCACCAAGCTGGAGCGCATCCACTTCGATTCGAAGGAGGCACAGCAGGCCGCCACCATGCGCAAGATGCTGGTGGCGATGGCCAAGGACCTCCGCGTTCTGCTCATCAAGCTCGCCGACCGCCTGCACAACATGCGCACGATCGGCGCGGTCGACGAAGAGTGGAAGCGTCGCCGCACTGCGCAGGAGACACTCGACATCTATGCGCCGCTGGCACACCGCCTCGGGATCGGTGAGATCAAACACGAGCTTGAGGATCTCAGCTTCGCCACACTAGAACCCAGGAAGTTCGCCGAATTGCAGCACATGGTGGCTACCCGGGCTCCTGAAAGAGAGCTCTATCTCGCTACTGCGCTTTCGGACGTCAAGGAGCGGTTGGCAGAGCTGCACATAGAAGCCGAAGTGAGTGGCCGGGAAAAACACTACTGGTCCATCTACGAGAAGATGGTCGTCAAAGGTAAAGAATTCGACGATATCCATGACCTGATCGGCATCCGCGTACTGGTCGAGTCGGTCAAGGATTGCTACGCCGCGCTGGGTTCCATCCATGCCACCTGGAAGCCAATCCAGGGTCGGTTCAAGGACTACATCGCGATGCCGAAGTTCAACCTCTACCAGTCGTTGCACACGACGGTGGTCGGTCCCGACGGCCGGTTCATGGAATGTCAGATCCGTACGCGGGAGATGCATCAGATCGCGGAGTTCGGCATTGCCGCCCACTGGAGTTACAAGGATGCCCGCCGCGCTCGGCGCGGCGATGGATCAGCGACCGTGCAGCCCGGTGATCTGGCGTGGCTGCAGCGACTCGTCGAAACCCAGCCCGAATCGCAGGACCCCAATGCGTTCCTCGATATCATCAAGGTCGATCTCGACCAGGACGAGGTGTTCGTCTTCACGCCCAAGGGCAAGGTCGTCACGCTTCCGGTCAACGCGACTCCGATCGACTTCGCCTACGCGATCCACACCGACGTCGGCCATCGGTGCATCGGTGCCCGGGTCAACGGCCGGATCGCACCGCTCGAGGCCAAGCTCAGCTCGGGTGAGACGGTGGAGGTCATCACCTCGAAGGTCGAGACCGCCCAGCCGAGTCGTGACTGGCTGCAGATCGTCGTCACGCCGCGCGCCCGCAACAAGATCCGTCAGTGGTTCTCGAAGGAACGACGAGATGAATACATCGAGAACGGACGCGAGGAGGTCAACAAGGCGCTTCGCAAAGAGGGTCTTCCGGTTCAGAAGTTTGCTGCTCTTTCTGTCACCAAGCCCGTGCTCGATTCGTTTGGATTCTCCGATCTGGACGCCCTGTACGTCGCGGTTGGCGAGCATCATGTGTCTGGCGCGATGGTGGCCCAGCGGGTCAAGCGTGAGCTAAGCAACGGCGAATCGGAGTTCCAGCTCCCGGCCCCAAAGGTCAGCCCCAGTCGCGATGCCCGCCGTCTGCGGGCCCGTACCGATGTCGGCGTCCATGTCGATGGCCTCGACGACATGCTCGTGCGCCTCGCCCGCTGCTGCACGCCCGTACCGGGCGACGAGATCATCGGCTTTGTCACCCGAGGCCGGGGCGTGTCCGTGCATCGGACCGACTGCGGCAACTCGAACTCGCTGCAGATCGGGGAAGGGGCGCGCGTCGTCGATGTGGAGTGGGACCGTGCGATCGACAACCGCAAGTCGGTCTATGTCGTGTCGATCATGGTGGAGGCCCTCGACCGGGCCCGCCTCCTGGCCGATGTGGCCCGTGTGCTGTCCGATCATCACGTGAACGTGCTCGGCTGCACCACCCATACCAGCGCCGATCGGGTCGCCCATCAGCGCTTCGACTTCGAACTGGCTGATCCGGGCCATCTCGACGCCATCCTGCGCTCGGTGCGCGCCATCGACAGCGTCTACGACTCGTTTCGGGTGTTGCCGCAGCGCCAGAGCCAGAGCTAGTACCCGAGCCGGTGCGAACTAGAACTGCTTGCGGGCGGCGATGGCACGGCGGTTGGCGGCCAGCGCCTTGTCGATGTCGCGCTTGGCGTCCCGGTCGGCCATCACGTCGCGCTTGTCGTGCTGCTTGAGGCCACGGCCGAGGCCAAGTTCGACCTTGGCCCGACCGTTCTCGAAGAAGATGCTGAGCGGCAGGATGGCGAGGCGGCCCTGCGCTGATTCCTGGGCGATCTCGTGGATCTCGTGCTTGTGCAGCAGCAGCTTGCGGGCCCGTTCTGGCTGGTGGGCGCCGAAGCCGTGGGCGTAGCCGTAGGGGGAGATGTGGACTCCGAGCAGGAGGATCTCGCCGCGCTCGACCCTGGCGTAGGCGTCTTTGAGCTGGACCTTCGCGTCTCGCAACGACTTGACCTCGCTGCCCATCAGGGCGATGCCGGCCTCGTAGGTGTCGAC
>JAYTFI010000707.1:0-3366 GCA_043734485.1 Acidimicrobiales bacterium
TGGCCGCCTTCGGCTCGCCGCAGCGGGGTGCGCAGGCGGCTCGGCTGGTGCATCTGTTCGGGCAGCTGCCGGCCCTTGATGCAGGTGTACCCCTCGAAAAGCGGGTCCTCCGGCACACCTCGTACGGCGACCACCCGGCCACCGGGGAACTGCGCATCAGCCGTGTCCACATCGACCGCGATCGGGCATGCGGCATGGCATATCCGGCAGAAAGAGTGTCTCGTTTCGAGAGTCATGGGCTGCCTCCAGCCGATCGGAAAGGGTCGCCGCACGTGCAGGTGTGACGCTTGACATGCGCAAAATTAACTCACCGAGTAGTTTCGTGCTGCATCGCCGGGCCGACCCGCCGGCGAAGAACGCACTTCGAACTGCGATGCGTCGAAACCCACTGGAGCGTGACTGTGCAAGATCGCTGGATCACCGACTGGCCGCCGAGCCTGCGTTGGCCCCATTACACCCGGGCCAACTCCGGTGAGGTGCTCCCAACGCCGGCCAGCCCGCTCGGTCAGCAGTTCACCTGGGACCGGGGGATCTGCCCCGGATGGCGGGATGGCTACATCCGCGGCGGCTGCACCACGCTCGAGGAGTACAGCGACGAGCCGCCGGCCACCTGCGGGTTCTTCGGCGGGTACTTCTACATCAACCTCGCGAACGTGCGGATGCAGGGTGTCCGCAGCCCTGTCGTCACGGTCGAACAGCTCGACCTCGCCTTCTTCGGCGAACACCCGGACGTGCCGCCGTACATCGCGCATCCTGACGACGACAAGCCGGAGTACGTCCCCCGGATCTTGGAGCATCTCGGCTGGGTCATGACCGCGACCTCATGGCCGGAGATCGACGAGGAGAAGGCCCAGACCCGGGCGCTGCGGGCCAACCGGCCCGACCTCGCTTCGCTCTCGGATGCGGAACTGGTGGCCCTCGCGCGCACCCATCAGCCGATGCTGCAGAAGCTGTTCGAGAGCCACACGGTGTCATCAGGATCGTCAGGCATTGCGCCCGGCATCCTCTTCGCCGTGGGTCAGGCGATCGGCGATGCGACCATCCCGATGAAGCTCGTCGCGGGTATCGGCGAGGTCGACTCGGCAGAGCCGAACTACGCGCTGTGGGACCTCTCGCGGATGGTCCGCCATTCCCCGTCGCTCACCGCGGCCTTCGATCTCGGCGTCGCCGACGTGCTGCCGCGCTTGGGCGCGACCGCAGCAGATGGCGCTGGTGAGGGTTCGCTCGATGCCCAGAAGTTCCTCGACGAAGGCCGGGCGTTCCTGGCCGAGTACGGCTCTCGCGGACCGAACGAATGGGAGATGAGCGCGGAGACATGGGAGACGAAGCCGGCCATCGCCCTTGCTGCGCTCGACCGCATCCGACTGCAGAGCGACGAGGAGTCACCCCGCATCCGCAACGCGGCGCGTGCTGCAGAGCGCGAGCAGATGACGATCGAGGTGCGGGCCAAGGTCGCGGCCCTCGGCAGCGACGAGCTGAGCGGACAGTTCGAAGCGGCGCTTGCGGCGTCGCATCAACTCGGCTTCAGGGAGCGCACGAAGACGAACATCATCCGCGTCGTGCACGAGGGCCGGATGATCTTCCGCGAGCTCGGCCGCCGCCATGTCGACGCGGGTAACCTCGCCGATCCGTCGCACGTCTTCATGCTGCTCAACGACGAGCTCGAATCCTTCGTCGCCGATCCGACGACGATGCGCGAGGTGCTCGCCAAACGCTACGCGGACTGGCAGGAACTATGGCTGTTGGAGCCCCCGTTCTTCATCAAGGACGGCAACGTCCCGCCGCTTTCGCAGTGGGCTCGCAAGGGCGCCTCGACCGCGGCGCGGGCGGAAGAGGGTGACGTGCTGACCGGGGTGCCCGGGTGTCCAGGTGTGGTGCGAGGCATTGCACGGGTGATCCTCGACCCTGCCGATCCGACCGCCCTCGAACCGGGCGACATCCTCGTTGCGCCGCTCACCGATCCGGCATGGACGCCATTGTTCATGGCCGCCGGGGGCGTCATCGTGAACGTGGGCGGGCAGATCAGCCACGCCATCATCGTGAGCCGCGAGTTGGGGCTGCCGTGCATCGTCTCGGTCACCGACGCCACGGATCGCATCCCGGATGGCGCTCTCCTGGAGATGGACGGCAACACCGGGCAGATCACGGTGCTCTCGGTCCCGGTTCTCGCGTCGGAGAGTGCACAGGCGGCGGTTCGATGAGCGAGCGTCAGCGAGCGAACGGTCGAGCACAGTGCCTGCGTCAGCGGGTAACCCGAGGCCTGCCGAGGGTGGTCCGGTGAGCGCGCCGAAGCCGTTCCGATTCGGCGTGCAGTCCTACGCCGCCGACTCCGCGGCCGAGTTCCGCACGCAGGCCCGCACGGCAGAGTCGATGGGGTACGCCACGTTCCATCTGGCCGACCACGTGATCGGCCCGGGTGCGGCGCTGTCCGCCGCCAACCATCCCGTGCAGAACCTGGCGGCCATTCCGGCCATGGCGGTCGCCGCCGAGGCGACGAGCACGATCGGCATCGGCTGTCGAGTGCTCTGCACCGACTACCACAACCCGGTTGTGCTGGCGAAGGAACTGGCCACGATCGACATGTTCAGCGACGGGCGCCTCGAGATCGGCCTCGGTGCCGGATGGGTCCGCAGCGAGTATGAGGCCATCGGTGTGCAGTGGGACCCCGCCGGTGTGCGCATCGACCGCATGGTCGAGACGCTGGCCGTGATCCGGGCCTGCATGGGGCCCGGGGAGGCGAACGTGACCGGTACCCACGTCCATGCGGTGGGGTTCGATGGCCTGCCGAAGCCCGTGGCCCGCCCGGGTCGGCCGATGCCGCGGGTGATGATCGGAGGCGGCGCCCAGCGCATCCTTGGCATCGCGGGGCGCGAAGCCGACATCGTGTCGCTGAACTTCAACAACGAATCGGGCAAGATCGGACCCGCTGGTGTCGGCTCTTCGACAGCCGAGCTGACGCAGCACAAGATCGGCTGGATCCGGGCTGGGGCGGGCGAGCGCTTCGACGCGCTGGAGATCGAGATCGGTGCCTACTTCACCATCGTGACCCCGCAGCGGACCGAAACGCTCGAGAAGATGGGTCCGATGCTGGGCCTGACGGGCGAGCAGTTCGGTGAGCACCCGCACGCACTCGTCGGCTCGGTGGATCAGATATGCGCGCAGATCATCGAGCGACGCGAGCAGTACGGCATCAGCTACGTCACTGTTGGGCGCGCTGCGATGGAGGCGTTCGCGCCGGTCGTCGAACGCCTCGCCGGGACATGAACCGTATGTACACAAATCCTCGGTGTGTTCCATGGACCTGCCCGCCCTCAACGCTGTACCCACCGACCTGTAGTATGTGTGCTTATCTTCTGGAGAAACTGT
>JAYTFI010000708.1:0-1954 GCA_043734485.1 Acidimicrobiales bacterium
GCCGAGCAGGGCTGCGGTCAGCAATGCGGCCACCAGCGCGGCGCCGATCACCAGGAGGTAGACAACTGATCGGCTCAGCACCCGCTCGATGTCGAACAGGCGGTGACGGAGCACACCGATCCACAGACACAGCGCACCCAGTGACTGCAGTGTGAAGTTGAGCCACAGCAGTCCAACCGGCATCGCGCCGAGCATCAGGACCAGGGCCGCCGCCAGGTAGATGACCCGCGCCCGCTCGGTCCGCGACGCCTGTCGGGTCCGGAGCAGCTGCCCGACCATCGCGACGATGCCGCTCCCCACGACGGTGATCACGAGGATCACCGAGACCGTCATTGCTGCATCGCCCACGACGGGCAGCGCGAGCGGGTTGTGTGCATCCGGCCACGAGTCACCGAGCGCATCCGGGCTGATGGCGAGCAGCACGAACGACGTCGCCGTAGACGCGACGGACACCCGCAGCAGGAGGACCCACCGTGGCGACATCGCCCGGCCGTCAGGGTAGATCAAGGGTAGGATCAGGAAGCCGCAGATGACCGGAATCCACAGGCTGTTCACGAGCGCCGCCCAGCCTTGGGCTGTCGAGCCCGCGGCAAGTTCAGACGCGACCAGACCGCTAACGTTGCCGAAGCCGATCCACCACCCCATCGCAGCGAACAGTGGCCCGAGCCGGTTCCCGGGCGCGTCACGCAGCACCAGCGCACCGATGAGGCCGAACGCCAGCGTCCATATCAACGCGGCCAGGGTGTAGCCGCTGAGGACATCAGCAAACGTCTTCGAATGAGTGACCGCGAGCACCACCGTTGCCAGCGCCAGCACTACGGTGACCCCGGCTACGATCGCCGGAGCCACCGATCGCCAGGTGCGTCCCATGATCAGTCAGTATGCTCCGCGATTGCCGGTCGCGGGGCCCCATGGCGCACGATCCCAGCAGCCAGTACGGCGGAAACCGCAAGGAAGGCGACAAAGAAGCCCACGCCGCCCAAGGGGCTCCAACTGGCTACGAAGTCGATGAAGGGCGAGGCGATGAACAGCACGGCCACCGTGCGCGGCGCCCAACCGGTGCGCCAGAGCGCGATGCCCAAAGCGATGAATCCGATGATCTCGGTCGGGAAGAACAGGATCGCGAGCACCTTTCCGGCCGAGCTCGCGGTGATGCCGTCCGACATCACGTGGGCGATGCGAGTGGGATCCAGCCCGCTGCGGGCAAACGTGGCAGCGCCCAGCTCCATTCCGGTGACTGCGGCGAGCCCGCACAGCTGAAGAACCATCGCGATGAAGCCCGTCCACGTGGTGCGACGAGCCCAAGTACGCAGGGCCAGCAGCAGCACGACTGCCCACGCCAACATCACGGGTGGCGTCAACAGGTCGAACCCCAACCCGAGGAAGTACAACCCGGGGGCTGCGATGGCCACCCCGACGTCTTCGGCGCCGCTTGGTGCCTTGCTGTGCGCCCACGCGGAGCAAACGTTCGCCAGCAGCATCACGATCGGACCGAGGACGAGCAGGGTCGCGGCAACGGTGCGCTGACGTCCCTCGAAGACCGAGCTTCCGGTCCGCGGCGGCGCTTCGATGATGGTCATGAGTCTCCCTCGTGGTGGTCGGTCGCATGTCTTGCGACCGCGACCCAGCGTGGGGCTGGACTTGTCCCGGACGCAGGTGAGCACTGTCCCGACTCACCCGGGATTCCTTGCGGGGCGTTGTCCCTATCTCAACGACGAAGGCCCGCAACTCCCACCCAGCATGGATCCCAAGGGCAGCGCCGACGCGCACCCCCCCACCGGGGCAGCCGGGGGGGGTGCGCGTGGGAGGCAAAGACTCCTCAGGTCATTGAGAGACACACATTTGTGAGCCGGGGCGGTCAACTTGCCGGCCCCGAGGTGGGCAACTACCACGCCCGCAGCGATCTGTCGCATGTCAACCACGACTCGTCACGTCGCTTTCCGTGAAGACGTCG
>JAYTFI010000709.1:0-5295 GCA_043734485.1 Acidimicrobiales bacterium
CCGCACTCCTGCGCAAGCAGAAGCGCAACGATGACGCCGCCCGCATCGCGAAATTGCCCAAACCGACGGCCGCGGCCTGGGCACTGAACCAGGTCGCCCACGCTCGGCCCGATCTCATCGATTCCCTCCTGCGCCATGGACAGCAACTCCGTCAGATCCAGGATCGTGTGATGCGCGGCGAGGCTGACGCCCCGCTGCTGCTGCTTGCCTCGGAGGAGCGGCGGGCCGCAGTGCGCGCCGTGGTCCAGGCGATCGGCGACGCGCTGGGGGCGGGCGAGGCGCGTCGGAACGACGAGTGGGTCAGGACACTGGAGGCGGCGTCGGTCGACGACCGGCTGGCAACATCGCTGAAGCTGGGACGCTTCAGCTCGGTCGTACTGGAGGCTGTCGGTTTCGACGGTCTGCTGGTCGGCGCTGACCCGGTGCCGCGGCACCTGACCATCGTGCCGCCGCGATCCGAAGAGGGTGCGCTGTCGGCAGCCGAACACGCCGCAGCGGAACGCGAACGCACCCGACGGATAGAACTCGCGAAGACAGCCGAGGCCGACGCGCGCCAAGCAGAAGCAGCTGCCACGGCAGCCGTCGCCCTGGCGCGCGAAGCTCGAGTCGCGACCGAGCGCACCATTGCCGAAGCCGAAGCGCTGCTTGCGGTACTCACGGCCGACCTGCACGCGGCACGAGACACCGAGCAGACTGCCGAGAGTCGGTACACCGTTGCCGCGACGGCACTCGAATCGGCATCGGCGGCTGTGACCATTGCAACCTCCGTCGACGAGAGCCCCGCTGATCCGATCGCCCGCGGCCGATAACGGCGCATCTCGACGCGGGCGGCAATGTCCGAAGGCCCGCTTTGCGTCCTCACGTTCCAATTATCGGGCCCCGAGCTCGAACGACTCCGCGCTGCCGCTCATCCTTACTTCGCACCCGTCTGGCGCCCGGGGATCATCGGCATGGCGATCGAGGGCGTTACTGGCTGGGACGAGGTCGGGGAGCTCCTCACCGAGAGTTACTGCACGCTGGCACCAAAGGCGCTGGTGAAGCCGGTCGTACGGCCAACCGGATAGCCGACCCTCACTTCACCCGGCTTCGGGGTGCGAGCAGCGCGGTGATGCCGAGGCCGATCAGCAGGCCACCTTCGGTCCGGCGGGTCATGCGCTGACGTTGCGGCCGGGCATTCAGCCACCGGCCGGCACGGGCACCGACCAAGGCGTACGTCCCGTCGCTCAGCAAGCCGAGCGCCATGTACAGCAGCCCGAGCACCAGCGTCTGCGACCATACCGGGCCGTGGCCGCGTTCGATGAACTGCGGCAGGAAGGCGAGGAAGAAGAGGGCGACCTTCGGGTTGAACAGGTTCACGATCAAGCCATCGAGATACAGCCGCCGCAGGGGCCGGGCGGAGATGGCGGGCTCGAGGCCGATGGCACGGGTGCTGAGCAGCGTGCGGACGCCGAGCGTGATCAGGTACACGCCGCCCAGCACCTTCACGGCGGTGAACACGACCGTCGATGCCATCACCAGTGCGGACAGCCCGACCACCGCGGCGAGTACGTGGAACACGGTCCCGGTGTGCACACCCAGCACCGACACGAGGCCCGCCCTGCGACCCTGCGAACCGCTTCGGCCCACGACGTAGAGCACGGATGGGCCGGGGATCAGCAGCAGCGCCAGCGACGCCAGTGCGAAGACAGGGACGATCGAGAGCGGCGGCATCGCGTCAACGGTACCGAACCGCATCGAACTATCCACGCCGAAATCGAGGTTTGCTCCGCAACACCAGCGTGCCGACCACAGCTGCGATCAGCGATGCGGCGACGATGCCGAGTTTCGCGTCACCCTCGACCGCAGGGTCGGTGAAGGCCAGACCGGCCACGAACATCGAGACCGTGAAGCCGATACCCGCGAGTGCGGCCGCCCCGACCAGAGTCCGCCAGGTGACGCCTTCCGGCAGCGAAGCGACGCCCGTCCGGACTGCGATCCAGGAAGCAAGAGAAATCCCGATCGTCTTGCCCACAACGAGTCCGACGATGACTCCGAGCGTGACCGCAGACGTGGACGCTCGCCGCAGGCTCGGAACGTCGACAGAGATGCCGGAATTGGCGAGTGCAAAGAGCGGCACGATGACGTAGCTCGTCCATGGATGCAGGCGGTGCTCGAGCCACTCGACCACCGAGACCGACTGCCGCGCCAACCGAGACGTCTCCTCGGCCGTTTCGAACGTCGAGATGTCCCCGAGCACAGCCTCGTCCACCAGCTCGGAGATCACGATCGGCTTCGTCGGCGCAAGCAGACCGAGTACCACCCCGGCGATGGTTGCATGGATGCCCGCTTCATGGGTGGCTAGCCACAGCGCAGCCCCGAGCACGACGTACGCGCCGACGTGATACACACCGAACCATTTCGCGGCGATCACCAGCCCGACGAGGGCCGCCGCCAACGCGAGCATCCGGCCGTCGATGCCGATCGAATAGAACACCGCGATCACGATGATCGCCCCGATGTCATCCACGATGGCTAGGGCGAGGAGGAACAGCTTCAGCGACGGGTGCACACGCGAGCCCAGGAGGGCCAGTACGCCGAGGGCCATGGCGATGTCCGTTGCCATCGGGATGCCCCATCCGTGGCCGCCTGCGCCCCCACGGTTGAAGGCGGCGAACAGCATCGCCGGGACGATCATCCCGCCGAGCGCGGCGAAAGCCGGCAGCGCCGCCCGGCGCGGATCTTTCAGCTCGCCCTCGGCCAGCTCACGTTTGATCTCGAGCCCGACCACGAAGAAGAACAGGGTCATGAGGCCGTCGTTCACCCATTGCCGAAGGTCGAGGGCGAGCACTCGCCCGGCAACGTGCACATCGAGGCGAGACGCCCAGAGCGCGTGGTAGGCGCCTTTCCACGGCGAGTTCGCCCACACCAGGGCTACGCCGGCGGCGAGGATGAGCAGGATGCCGCTCGCGGCTTGGGTACCGAGGAAGTCGCGCAGCGGACGGATGACGCGGCGCGCCGGGGTGCTGTGCGATCGATATGCGTGCAAAGGACCTCCGGGTCGCGCGGAACGGGCTTGGTCAAATCGGACAGTAGCGGCGAGCATGACCGAATGAGCCAGGAGACTTCGGACCATTCGATGCGGACCATCAGGATGGCGGGCGACGGTATCTCGCTGACGGCCGATGTGTACGGCGACCCCGCGGCATCGCCGGTCATGCTGCTGCACGGCGGCGGGCAGACGCGCCATGCGTGGGGAAAGGCCGCGGAGGTCCTTGCCGCCACCGGCCGGTATGCGATCTCGCTCGATCAGCGAGGACACGGCGACAGCGACTGGGCGCCCGAGGGCGAGTACGCGATCACGGGATTCGCGGGCGACGCTCGCTCCGTGGCCTGGTCGCTTCCGCGCCTGCCGGTGCTCGTAGGCGCCTCACTCGGCGGGCTCGCGTCACTCGTCGCCATCGGGGAGTCCGACCGCCCGGTAGCGACTGCGCTAGTGCTCGTCGACGTCACCCCGAAGGTCGACCCCGAAGGATCGGCCCGCATCCGCGGGTTCATGCGTGAGGGGATCGGCGGCTTCGACCGGCTCGAGGATGCAGCCGATGCCATCGCCGCGTACATCCCGAACAGGACTCGTCCGAAGGACCTGAGCGGACTCCGAAAGAACCTGCGCCAGCGCGACGACGGGCGCTGGTACTGGCACTGGGACCCACTCTTCATTCAGCGCCGCGACGGCATCGACGGCCAGGAGGGCCTCGTCCCCCACGAGCGGATGGTCGCCGCCGCCGCTCGGGTGACGGTACCGACCCTCCTCGTTCGCGGCCAGCAGAGCGACATCGTGACCGACGAGGGCGTGCAGGAACTACGGGAACTGGTTCCTCACGCGGAGATCGTCGACGTGGCCGGTGCGGGGCACATGGTGGCCGGTGACCGCAACGATGCCTTCAACCGCTCGGTCGTCGACTTCATCGAACGGCATGTGCCGCTGCGCTGAGCGAGCGCTAAGCGCGCCGATGAGCGAACCTCAGCTCGGTGCAAGCTCGCTTCGTCGGGGTGGATTGGCGCCTGCGGTGGCCACGGTGGCGGCGGCCACGAGGCAGCCGAACGCCGTCGCGGCGATCGCAACCGAACGCTCGGTCAGGTCCGGCCTCCCATGGTCATGCCACCAGGCCAACACGCCACCGGCGAACGAGTCTCCGGCGCCGATCGTGTCCACGACCTCGACCGCCGGCGCTTCCACCACGTCCGCCGCCGCTGGCGTGACCACAAGCACCCCCCGCTCGCCCATCGTGAGCAGCACGACCGACGGCCCGTCACCGGGTCCGTTGTTGGGTCCGTTGTTGAGCATTGCGCGGGCCGCTTCCTCGGGCGCAACGCCGGGTGAGATCCAGGCGAGGTCGTCGTCGCTGACCTTCACCACATCGGCGTGCGCGAGCACCCGCGCGAGCCGGGTGAGATAGGCGCGACGGTCGGCGATCACGCTCGGGCGGATGTTCGGGTCCACGAAGACCAACGTGTCCTCGTCCAGATCGCGCAGCACCGATTCCACGGCGTCCGCGAACGGCTCGAGGACGAGGGCGAGCGTCCCGACGTGCAGCGCGTCAATGGCATCCGGTAGCTGCGTTGCGGCCATTTCGGGTGTCATGCCGGGGACAGAGGTCCCCTCGAAATAGAAGCGGTAGGTCGCCGCACCTCGCTCGTCGAGGGTCGCCACGGCCAGCGTCGTCGGATCAGTCGTCGGTACGACCAGCGTCGTGGACACGCCGTCTATGGCCAGGCGCGCCAATATCTGTCTGCCGAACGAGTCGTCGGACACCCTCCCGAGGAACGCGACCGGTACCTCCAGTCGACCGAGCGTGCGGGCGGTGTTGTACGGCCCCCCACCGAGGTAAGGACGGATGGAGCCGTCGAGCGCAATGACAAGGTCGACGAGCGCCTCGCCCATCACCACGATCACGCGGCGCTATTTCGATTCGGCGGTGGCCTGCATGTTGATCTTCTCGCCCATCTTCGGCGACCACGTGATCGATTTGCCGTCGACCTTACCGGCCTTGTCGTGCTTGGTGATCTTGCCGGGGAACGTCAGCTTGATACGGACCTCGGCCTTGACCGAGCTACCGAGGGCTGAGAGATCCGGCGAGCCGCTCTTGGTGCCGGTTCCCTTGAGGTCCATCGTCCCGGTGAAGTTCCACTTACCGTCCTTCTTTACGAGCTTGAAGTCGTCGCTCGAAGCACCACCGCTCGTGCTGGCGGCTGCTCCAGCGGCTACGCCAGTGGCCTTGCTGAAATCGCTTGCTGGCATGTCCTTGAACGAGATCT
>JAYTFI010000710.1:0-1574 GCA_043734485.1 Acidimicrobiales bacterium
TTCGACGAGCAGGTCTGCCCGAACGGCGAGGATGTTCGGGAATTCGCTCGCGAGCGCTTCCAATCGGTCGAGCCGGCGCGCGGCGGCAACCACGGAAGCGCCGGAGCCGGCGAGGACACGTGCGAATCGCTCGCCGAGCCCACTCGACGCGCCCGTCACGATCGCGACGCGGTCCTCCACGCAGAACTGGTCCAGCACGACCCCCATCCCGCGGAGCGTAGTCGTTCTTGACGCTTTTGTCAGATCCGAGGATTCCGAGGAGGGCTCAGGTACGCGAACCCTTGATCTGAAAGCGAATACCAGCGTCGAGGCGGATGACCTCACCGTTGAAGTACGGGTTCTCGATGATCGCCATCGCCATGTGGGCGTATTCGTCGGGATGGCCCATGCGCTTCGGGAACGGAACGACTGGGCCCCATTCGGCTTCGACCGCGTCGAGGGCCTTGCCGTAGGCGGGCGTCGCGAACACGCCCGGTGCGATCGTGCCGACGCGGATGCCGAGCACCGACAAGTCCCGAGCGGCCGGCAGCGTCATGCCGATGATGCCGCCCTTTGCGGCGCCGTAGGCAACCTGGCCGATCGTGCCTTCGTAGCCGGCTATCGAAGCGGTGTTGACGATCACACCGCGTTCTCCGGTCTCTTGCGGTTGGTTCTTCGACATCGCGGCGGCTGCGAGGCGGAGCACGTTGAACGTGCCGTTGAGGAAGATCTGCACGACTTTGACGAACTCGTCGAACGCGAGCGGGTTGCCGTCGCGGTCGAGGGTGCGACCGCCGCCCGGCCCGCCGTGGGTGTCGACCGAGACGTACAGCGGGCCCATTTCGACTGCGGCGGCGATCGCGGCATTGAGGCTGTCTTCTGACAGCACGTCGGTCTCGACGAACCGGGTGGCACCGCCGAGTTCGCTGGCGAGAGCCTCGCCGGTCTCGGCCGCGAGGTCGGCGATCACGACCTTCGCTCCGGCCGCGACGAGACGACGGACGGTGGCTGCGCCGAGACCACCGGCACCACCGACGACGAGTGCGCTGGAACCTTGTAGTTGCATCCTGATCAGTCTCCCGTTGATGACAGTTCTGTCAGAAACCTAGCCGTCAGGATGATCGGTGGCGAAGCCGGTCGCGGAGCTCGACCTTGCGGACCTTGCCGCTCAGGCTGCGCGGAAACTCGTCGACGAACTCGAGGTGTTCGGGTGCTTTTTGCCTGGCCGCGCCGAGTTCGGCAAAGTGCCGGCGCACCTCGTCGAGGTCGAGGGTCTGGCCCTCCCGCAGCTGCACGAAGACGGCGACCCGTTCGCCGTAGCGATCGTCGGCCTGGCCGACGGCCGCCGCCTCCACCACCGACGGGTGCATCGCGAGCAGATCCTCCACCTCTTTGGAAGCGATGTTCTCGCCGCCGCGGATGATGACATCCTTCTTGCGGTCGGTGATCGTGAGGAAACCGTCGGCGTCGATCCGGCCGATGTCGCCGGTGCGGAACCAGCCGCCGGGCAGGAACGATTCGGCGTCGAGTGCGGTGTCGGTGTACCCGACGAACAACTCGGGTCCGCGACTCACGATCTCACCGTCCATGCCGAC
>JAYTFI010000711.1:0-5900 GCA_043734485.1 Acidimicrobiales bacterium
CGAGGAGGAGGGCGCCGAACGGATGGTCGCCGGCACTGCGGGCCGCCCACGCCAGCTCGAACGCTCTGGTGAGAGCGCCGTCGTCCAGCACGAACGCCAGGCTCAGCGGGAGGTTTTGCGCGCCGCGAGCGCTTGCACGGATGCCGTGAGCTCCGTAAGGCAGTTGCGGATCTCGGCCACTTGGCAGGAAAGGTCGTCGAGCGATGTCCCCGACCCGTCTGCGCCCGCCGGCCGGCCTTCCATGTCGCACAGTGCGCCGTAGCAGCCGGCGAGAAGGCGGCCGGTGTCGCGCTCCTCGGCGATGTAACGACCGAGCAGGCCGCCGGTCTGCGGGTCGAGGTCCTTGTTCTTGAACATCGAGTCGAAGATGTCGTTCTGGCGAGCCTCGTCGCTGCGGACGAACTTCAGCTGCTCGAGCTTCTCCCGGTCGCTCAGCGTGCCTGACATGGCAATGGCCATGCGTCCCGCGTGGGTCGGATCGGCCTTCTCGATGACGCAGTAGCCGAGCTCGTCGAGGCGCTTCTCGAACGCGAGGTTGTGCTCGGCCTCGCGCAGGGCAACGGTGTGCAGCACGGCGCGCACCTCGTCGTTCGCGGTCGTCGCCGACCAGCAGTTGAACAGCTCGGCGCCGTTCTTCTCTCCCACGGCAATGGCATTCAGCAGTCCCAGGTAGCTCGGTTTGGTATCCATGCCGGTGAACATACGCGTAGCCGCTCAAAGAACAAAGGCAGAGGCATGTGCGTAGCGTTGGCAGGGTGCAGCTCGAATCGACTCGTCGGCTCCGCTTCACCGCGGATCGCGACACGGTCTGGGATGCGATCGGCCGGGTGTCGGACTACCCACGGTTGTGGCCGTGGCTGCGCGACTTCGACGGCGACGCGATCACCCCTGGCGCAGCGTGGAGATGCACCGTCCAGCCACCGCTGCCCTACGTGCTGTGCCTCACGATCACCATCGACGAGGTCGATCCGCCCGGCCTGGTCACCGCCACGATCTCCGGCGACGTCAGCGGCACCGCGCGCCTCACACTCGAGGACCACGGTACGCGCTGCGAAGGCGTGCTTGTCTCGACGCTCGCGCCCGAGCAGCCCCTGCTGCGGCTGATGGCCGAGCTGGCACCGCCGGTGGCCCGCTTCGGTCACGACTGGGTGCTGGAGACCGGGGCACGGCAGTTCGTGGCCAAAGCGTTGCGACATCGCGCACGCTGATCCGACCCATTGGAACGGCCGAGCCCGCAAGGCGCGGCAGACTCTGCGCCGCCCGTCCCCGCGCTCGATCCGACAGACTCTTGACGACCACCACGCTCCCCGAACCCGCGACGACGCACACCTCGTTGCGGGCCTCCCTCATGGCCCTCGCCGCCGGGGTCACGTGGAGCCTCGGCGCCGTCACCGCCCGCACCGCTCACGGGATGGACGCGTGGCAGTACCTCATCTGGCGATCCGTGGGGGTCATCGTGGTGATGGGCGGGTTGGCCGCATGGCGACGCGAGGGCTCGCCGTTCCCGAAGGCGTTCCGGGCCGGCTGGGTGATGCGCATCGCCTGCGTCGGCCTGATGCTCGCCTCGGTGGCGTTCATCTACGCACTCAAGAACACGAGTGCCGCGAACGCCGCATTCCTCGCATCGGTCACACCGCTCATGGCCGTCGTCCTGGCGAGGGTGTTCATCGGCGAACGGCTCACGGTCGTCACTGTCGCCTCCATCGCGTTGGCGTCCGTCGGCCTGCTCGTCATGGTGACCGCCGACGTCGGCGGGGGGAACCTCAAGGGGAACATTGCCGCGCTGCTGTCGTCGCTCGGCTTCGCCGGATACTCCGTGTGCGTACGATCCGAACCGAAGCGGGACTGGGGTCCGGTGATGCCCGGCTATGCGCTGATGGCGATCGTGCTCTGTGGAACCGTCACACTGATCGGCGGGCGCAGTCTGTTCCCGCCGCTGCAGGACATCGGCCGGGCAATGCTCCACGGCGGCGTGTTCATCGTGCTCGGCACGCTGCTGTTCAACGACGCCTCGCGCCACATCCCCGCCGTCGCCATGACCGTGTACGCCCAGACCGAGACCGTGTTCGTACCGCTATGGATCTTCCTCGTGCTCGGCGAGCGACCGGCCGCAACCTCACTCGTCGGCGGCGCGATCATCCTCGGCGCCGTCATCGGCAAGGCCGTACTCGACGCCCGCCCGCGTTCGGCGATCTGCACACGGGCGATCTCGACGCAGGCCGGGCAATGACCGTTGGATGGCTCAACGAGCGGTCACGCAACGGTGGCGTCGACGAGATCCCGCTACCCGCCGCGCCCGGCCGCCTGTTCCTCTGCGGAAAGCACTTCATCGGACCCGACGCCGAGGCAGCTATGGAACGCTGCGGCGCGACGGTCGTCGTCTGTCTCAACGAACGCGACGAGCTCGAAGCCCGCTACCCGGAGTACGTGCGCTGGCTGTCGGCGAACTGGCCGGGCCGGGCGATATGGCATCCCATCCCCGATCTGCACGCCCCGGCGCTAGTGGACGCGATCACGCTCGTCGACGAGCTCACGGATCTGCTTCGCCGTGGTGAAAACCTGCTGCTGCATTGCGGTGCCGGCATCGGACGCGCCGGCACAACAGCAGTATGTGTGCTTCTTAAGCTTGGGCTCACGGCCGAGGTGGCGCTCGCAACGGTCAGTGCGCATCGGCCGATGGCTGGTCCGGAGGTCGGTGTGCAGCGCGACCTCGTGGATGCGATCGAGGCGCACGTCCGCTCTACGGGCTGAACGCGGCCTGGGCGCGCTCGCGAACTTTGTTGTCCAAAGCCGGTACCAACGGCATCCGGCGACAAAGTTCGTCAGTCGGCGGTGGCCCGGTCGAGGTCGAGGGCCAGCGAGTTCATGCAGTACCGCTGCCCGGTGGGGGCTGGTCCGTCGTCGAACACGTGGCCAAGATGACCGTCACAGCTGGCGCAGCGCACCTCGGTGCGGACCATGCCGTGGGCGCGGTCGACCACCAGCTTCACCGCCTTCGCGTTGGCGGGCTCGAAGAAGCTCGGCCAGCCCGAATGCGACTCGAACTTCGTGTCGGAACTGAAGAGCTCCGCGCCGCAGCCGGCGCAGCGGTAGGTGCCGTCGTCGTGACAGTCGTCGTAGGAACCGGTGAAGGCACGTTCGGTCGCACCCTGGCGCAGCACGGCGTAGGCGTTCGGGTCCAGCTGCTTGCGCCACTCGTCGTCGGTACGGGTGACGGTATCAGTCGGGGTTTCGGTGGGGGTCTCGCTCATATCTCCATTGTGCGCCCTACCGAGCACAACGTTACGCACGAAGGCCGTGAACCGCGATGCGCATGCCGCAGATGCGGATGCCACCGTCGCCACCGAGCAGACCCCGCTCGGCGGCAGCAGCAGTGACGTCCGCGACCGACGAGACGTGCAGGTCGATTCCGCCGAGGCCCTCGCCGCGGCCGTCGACCACCGGCACGAAGCGCAGCGTCGCATTCTCAAGCTCGATGGTCGGCGCCCCGCTCGCCCCGGAGACGACGGGAATGCCGATCACGGACGACCACTTCGCGGCCAGTGCATCGGGATCGTCGCCCTGGATCTCCGCACCGGTGATGGCGAGCACCTGCGCCGTGCGGTTCTCCTGCCACCTCGGTCCGGCCGGCTCCCACGGGCCATCCATCGATTCGCCGCCGACCTGCACGTCGATCTCGAGGAAGCTGCCGCCGGTGTCGCGCGGGTGCAGCTGCATGATCTTGTAGTGGTGGGTGTCGTGCTCGAGCACCTTGCGCACATGGGCAGCGTCGACACGGGCCTTCACCGGGGCATGATCGTCGCACTGCAGGATCACCATGTAGCCGCCGTCGCCCTTGCGGCGCTCGAGATACCGGCCGCCCGTGGTGTCCGCCCGGATGGGCGCAACGACCTCGACGAACTGGTGCCCCGACGGGAACACGCCGTTCTGCAGACCGAAGCTGGCCACCCCGGGGTCCGGATAGGGCGCTCCGAGTCCGAGCACGGCCTGGAGGTCTGCGGTCACCGCGTCGAGATCGTGGGCGACGAGTGCGATCTGGCGCAGTCGTATCCATGTAGGCCTGATTTCCGACGTCATTGCATTCCCCCGGTCCAGGGCAGGAAGGCCGGCGGACGACGTTCGACGAACGAGGCCACACCCTCGGCTGCATCCGGGTGGGTGAGGGCGTCGTTCATCTCGGCATCGACCTCGCGCAGTGCGACATCGATCGGGGCCGACCAGCCGCGGTACACCAGCGCCTTCATTCGGGCCATCGACCGCGGCGACACGTTGGCGGCAAGGTCGCGGATGTAGGCGCACGACTCGTCGAGGAGCTGCTCGTCGGCCACGAGCCGGTCTACGAAGCCCATGCGGAAGGCCTCGGCTGCGTCGATGCGGCGGGCGCTCCACAGCAGATCCAGTGCCCGGTTGGTGCCGACGAGACGGGGCAGCAGCCAGCTCGTGCCGTGCTCGGCGATGAGGCCTCGCTTCGAGAACGCCGTGGTGAAGCTGCCACCGTTGGTCGCGGCGAAGCGGAGGTCGCACATCATGGCGAGCACGAAGCCACCTCCAGCTGCGACCCCGTTGACTGCCGCGATCACCGGCTTCGGGACCCGCAGGATGTAGCTGAACAGCGCCGGCAGCTCGTCCCGATCAGAAGGTGCAGCGGGCGTCACACCGGGCGACCCGGCATCGCCCGAGCCGACGCCTGTCTGCGTGGTACGGGCCAGGTCCTCCAGGTCGAGGCCGGCACAGAACCCCCGTCCGGTGCCGGTGATCACAATGCCGGCAACCCGTGCATCGGCCGCAGCCGTCTCGATGTGCGTGCGCAGGTCCGCGATCATCTGATAGGTCACGGCGTTGAGCTTCTCGGGTCGTTCGAGACGAACGATTCCGACTGGTCCGACGATCTCCGACGTGATGTGCGATGCGTGCTCTCCCACAGGCAGATCTTTTCCCTCGGAGCGGGACGCGACCCAATCCGAGCGACGCACTGCAAATCTTCTCATTGCTTGAACTTTACTCTGAGGGAGGCATTATATTCTCGTCGAACCGCTCGGACCGTCCGGGACGGGGAAGGGTCTCGATGTCATCGTTCCGCCGTTTGCTCGCCGTCGCCGCCGTCCCCGTCACGCTGTTGGCGGTGACATCGTGCGCGAAGGACAAGGCGGCCGACTCGACCGTCGCCGTGGCCGCCGACACGACAGCAGTGGCAGACGCGACCGGCACTGTCGCGCCGGAAGCCGTGCAGGCTCCCGCTGCCGACGTCACCGTCGGGCTCGGCAAGATCGTGAAGATCGCGGCCGAGATCGCCATAGCCGTGCCCACCGACAAGGCCCACGCCAAAGATCTGGTGGGCTCCATCGAACCCGTTTGGTCGACCATCGAGGGCACGGTGAAGGCCAACGACGAGGACGCGTACATCACGTTCGAGGACACGTTCGCACTCCTCAAGACGGCCGCCACCGACGGCGACACGGCCAAGGCCGCGCAAGGAGCAGCAGATACGGCCAAGGCCGTTGCGGCATACCTCGTGAAGTACCCCGGCTGACCCGATCCGCCACCACCGCGCCGGGGCCGAGATGGCCGCTGCCGCCGCGTCGAACGCGAAGAACGACTGGGTGATCGCGACGGCCGTGCTGATGGCGCGTACGCAGCAGACCGAGATCGCCGAGATGCGCCGCTTCGGCCGGCTTCTCGGTGTCGCCATTCCCGACCCTGGCACGCTCACGGCCATGTCGCACGACACCACCGGCTGACGCGCCCGCAGCCACTGCGCCCCGAAGCTGCAACGAATCGACGACTTAGGCCACCGGCGAGCTCCAGCTCTCCGGGTCCCGCCCGAGCGCCGCGAGTCGTTTCCCGATCCAGAGCGGCGCCTCGTGCTCCTTGCCGTTACGGACGCCATCGACCATCTCGCC
>JAYTFI010000712.1:0-7099 GCA_043734485.1 Acidimicrobiales bacterium
ATCGCTGGGCGCTGCCCGCCGATCAGTGCGCAGCGCTCGCCGATTCCCTCGCTTTCGAACGGGCCCGGTCGGCGGCACAGCGCGTCCAGGTCGAACGGCTGGCGACCGCGCTGCCGCTGCCGCAACTGGTGCTTCCCCTCCTCACGGGGGGACGCGTCGACCATCGGGCGCTCATGTCGCTGGCGGCGATGCTCGGCGACGCCTTGCGCACCCTCCCGGAGCCGCCATGAGTGCCGCCACGGATACGGGGAACGCAGCGCCGTCACCGCTCGCCCGCCTGATGGCCACCCCTCGGATCGTGCTGTGCTGCGGTCCGGGAGGCGTCGGCAAGACGACCACGGCCGCCGCGATCGGGCTCGGCATCGCCGCGTCCGGCCGACGATGCGCCGTCGTCACGATCGACCCGGCGAAGCGTCTCGCCAACGCGCTCGGACTCGAAGGTTTGACCAATCAGCCGGCCCGTATCCCGCTCGCGAACGACACCGGCGAGCTCTGGGCCCTGATGCTCGACACCAAGGCCACCTTCGACGACCTCGTGCGGGAGCACGCGCCGACGCCGGCCCAGGCCGAGCGCATCCTGGACAACCCCTTCTACCGGAACATCTCCGGCTCCCTGTCGGGCACCCAGGAGTACATGGCGACGGAGAAGCTGTACGAGCTGGCCCACGCACCCAAGGACGCGGATGGCAACTCGCTGCCGCCGTTCGACTGCATCGTGGTCGACACGCCGCCGTCGCGTAGCGCGCTCGAGTTCATCACTGCGCCCGAACGGCTCACCCGCTTCCTCGACAACCGGGTGTTCCGGGCCCTCACTGCGCCGGCGCGTGGCGGTCTGCGCGTGGTGGGCTTCGCCACGCAAGCCGTGCTGCGCAGCATCGGCAAGGTTGTCGGCGGCGAGGTGATCGCCGACGCCATCGCCTTCTTCCAGGCCTTCGACGGCATGGAGGAAGGGTTCCGCGCCCGGGCCCAGGCCGTCTTGGCCATGCTCCGCGACGAGCGGACCGTCTGGGTCGTGATCACCGCCCCACGTGCGGAGTCCGTCGACGAGTCCCTCCGGTTCGCGAGGGAACTTGCGGCCGAGGGCATCACGATCGACGCAGTCGTGGCCAACCGCGTGCAGCCACGCTTCTCGCCGCTGCCCCCGATCGACACGCCGGGCCCACTCTCGCCCGCCGTCATACGTGCCCACGCTGCCGACCGCCGAGGGGCCGGGCACGACGATGTCTTGCGCCCGCTTACTGAAGGACTGCCGGCGGCGGCACAGATTCGGGTGCCGATGCAACCCTCGGATGTGCACGACCTGGCCGGGCTCGACGCGATCCGCAAGGCGCTGTTCATGCCGGTTCCGACTACTACCGGTGATGTACCGGCCCCGACCGGTTCCCGCGGTACGCGGCGCCGCCGGTAGGGTTGGCGACGTGCCGCATGTCCTCATCGCCAGCGATGCTCCTTGGGTCCACGACGAGGTGAAGGCCGTACTCGGCCGTACCACCACCGTCCAGAGCGTCGTGTCGGGCCGGGCCGTCCGCGGCACCGCCAAGCTTCAGCAACCCGATCTCGTTGTGCTCGATTCGCAGATCGGCAACATGGGCGGCATCGCGGTCACGCTCGACCTCCACAACGAGGAGTCCGGCGGCCGCCTACCGCACCTCCCAGTCCTGTTGCTCCTCGACCGTCAGCCCGATGTGTTCCTGGCCCGGAACGCAAACGTCGAGGGGTTCCTCGTGAAGCCACTCGATCCGATGCGACTGCGCCGTGCCGTCACCGCACTTCTCGGCGGGGGCACCTACAAGGACCGCGTGCTCACCGGCGACGCGTCGACGAACTTCCGCCCGACGCCCGACTCCGTCGCCCGCTGAGGGTTCTCGGGGCCCGTCGCCCCGAATCGCGTTCGGGACCGTCGGGTGACGCGGCTACGCTCGGCACCCGCTACGGGATGTAGCGCAGCTTGGTAGCGCGCCACGTTCGGGACGTGGAGGCCGGGGGTTCAAGTCCCCCCATCCCGACACATCGGCCGTCTCCGTTCGCGGGGGCGGCTGCTTCGCGTCAGCCGCTCCAATCGCTTCCGTTCGCACTCTCGCCAGACGCCCTGAAGAGGAGCCCACATGGAACGCTTCGGCGATTTCCAGGATGCCATCGAGGCCACCTTCGGCACCCGCGACCGCGCTCGTGGGCAGGCGGCCACGGTCGCCTGGCTGGCAGAAGAGGTCGGCGAGTTGGCCAAGGCGGCGCGCAAGGGCACGCGAGCCGAGCAGCTCCATGAGCTCGGCGACGTCGTCGCCTGGGTTGCGTCGCTCGCAAATCAGCTCGGCCTGCGCATCGAGGATGCGGTTGCCCGGTACGAACACGGCTGCCCGAAGTGCGGCGTAGTGCCGTGCGCCTGTCCGTAAGGGACCGAACGCCGCGGCCCCCGCGGTCCGTGCCGCGGCGCACGAAATCGCCGCATCGGCAGGCACGCGCAGCGTTACGGTCGAGACGTGCCTGCGCAGCCGATTGCCCCGAAGCCGGATGGACGCCCGCTGGCATTGATCACCGGGGTGGGCCGCGCCATCGGCATCGGTGCCGCCGTTGCGGCCGGCCTCGCCGACGACGGTTGGCGGGTGGTCACGTGCGGTTGGCGCCCGTACGACGCCCGCATGCCATGGGGCGCGGATGCCGACCCGCTCGCGCACTACGAGGCCGACATGGCCGACCCCGGTGCGCCGCCCGCCCTCGTCGCCCGTGTGCTCGCCGAGCACGGTCCGATCCGCGCCCTCGTCATGTGCCACTGCGAATCCACCGACTCGGCGATCCTCACGACGACCCCGGAGAGCTTCGACCGACATTTCGCGGTCAACGCCCGCGCCCCCTGGTTGCTCATCGCCGCCTTCGCCCGCCAGTTCAAAGAACCCGACGGAACGGGCCGCATCGTCGCCTTCACCAGCGATCATGTTGTGTTCAACGTCCCCTACGGCGCCAGCAAGGGTGCCCTCGATCGCATCGTGCTGGCCGCGGCCGTCGAACTGGCCGAGCAGGGCATCACCGCAAACGTGATCAACCCGGGCCCGACCGACACCGGATGGATGTCGTCCGAGGTCCTCGCTGACGTGCGAACCCGAAATCTGCAGCCGCGGGTCGGTCAGCCGGCCGATGCCGCCCAGCTGGTGCGCTTCCTCTGCTCGCCGGCCGGTGGGTGGATCAACGGCCAGCTGCTGTACTCCGACGGCGGCCTGCGCCGCTGAAACGACGGGCCGACGGCACAACCTCAGCGGGCGTTGAGCCGCGCCGCGACGAGCTCCGCGATCTGCACGGCGTTGAGCGCCGCGCCCTTGCGCAGGTTGTCGTTGCTCACGAAGAGCACGAGGCCGTTGTCCGCCGTCGGGTCGCGACGGATGCGGCCCACGAAGCAGGGGTCCTTGCCTGCGGCCATCAGCGGCGTGGGGATGTCGGCCAGCTCGACGCCGGGGGCTGCAGCCAGAAGTTCGGTTGCGCGCGCCACGCTGATCGGGCGGGCGAACTCGGCGTGCATGCTGAGCGAATGGCCGGTGTAAACGGGGACGCGCACGCACGTGCCGGCGACCTTCAGGTCAGGGAGCTCGAGGATCTTGCGGGTCTCGTTGCGGAG
This sequence comes from Acidimicrobiales bacterium, assembly GCA_043734485.1. Lineage (GTDB taxonomy): Bacteria > Actinomycetota > Acidimicrobiia > Acidimicrobiales > JANYDT01 > JAYUDQ01. The sequence continues at coordinate 3,605 of JAYTFI010000712.1, forward strand.
CTTGAGCTCTTCGTCCGTCCAGCCCTCGTCGCCTTCGTAGATGTCGGTGGCGTAGGCACCCGCATAGGGCAGCACGTTGAACGCGATCGGCGCGGCGAACTTCTGCGGAGCCGGGATATCGAGCGCGTCACCGTAGCGAGCGAGCTTGGCCGACTCGTCGGCGACCTTGCGGACCTGTGTCTCCAGCTCGCTGACACCGGACACGCCACCGCCGGACACGGCCTGGTAGGTGGCCGTGATGAGCTTGATCAGCCCGGCCTCCGTGTCGAGGGGCTTGAGCACGGGCATGGCGGCCATGGTCGTGCAGTTGGGGTTGGCGATGATGCCCTTGCCGCCGTCGCGCATGGCCAGGTCGATGGCGTGCGGGTTGACCTCGCTGACGACGAGTGGCACGTCGGGGTCCATGCGCCACGCCGACGAGTTGTCGACCACGATCGCGCCGGCCGCGGCGAACTTCGGGGCGAGCGCCTTCGACGTGGTGGCACCGGCCGAGAAGATGGCGATGTCGATACCCGAGCAGTCGGCCGTCTCGGCATCCTCGACCACGATCTCGCGGTCGCCGTACGCGAGCTTGCGGCCGGCCGAACGGGCGGATGCGAAGAACCGCACGTCGTCCGCGGGGAACTTGCGCTCGACCAGTATCTCGCGCATGGCCTCGCCGACCATGCCGGTTGCTCCTACGACTGCGATGCGCATGACGGCGAACTCCTCAGGAAACGGAGCCCCAAGTCTCGCGCGAGCCTGCGTCGAATCGACGCCGATTTCCCGAACCGGCTCGTCAGGACCCGCAAGGTCCCTCAGTCGAGTCCGAAGGCGGTGTGCAACGCTTGGACCGCGGTCTCGACCTTGTCCGCCTCCACCACGCACGACAGCCGGATCGTCGACGTCGAGATCATCAAGATGTTCACACCCGCTTCGGCGAGCGTCTCGAACATCGTCGCCGACACGCCCGGATTGGTGCGCATCCCGGCACCGACGATCGACACGCGGGCAATGTCCGAATCACTCGACACCGTCTTCGCTCCGATAGCGGTCGCAACCGGTCCGCACACGTCCATTGCCGTGGCCAGGTCCGATTTCGGGACGGTGAAGGAGATGTCCGTGGCGCCGTCGTGTCCGGTGTTCTGGACGATCATGTCGACGTTGATGCGGCGGTCAGCGAGCGGCCGGAACAGCTGGGCGGAGATCCCCGGCCGGTCGGGCACCGAGGCGACCGTGATCTTCGCCTCGCTCGTGTCGTACGTGATGCCGGACACAACGGCCTGTTCCATGGAAGGGTCCTCCTCGTCGATGATAGTCCCGGGCTCCCATGTGAAGCTCGACCGCACATGCAATTGCACCTTGTGGTTGCTGGCGAACTCGACCGCACGCAGCGCCACCACACCGGAGCCCGAGGCGGCCATCTCGAGCATCTCCTCGTAGGACACGCGGCTCATCCGGTGCGCCCGAGGCGCCACGCGAGGGTCAGCGGTGAACACACCGGTGACGTCGGTGTAGATCTCGCACGAGTCCGCGCCGAGTGCCGCGGCCACGGCAACGGCGGTAGTGTCCGAACCGCCCCGGCCGAGCGTGGTGATGTCCTTGTCCGTGGAGACGCCCTGGAACCCGGCGACAACGGGGACGAACCCTTGCGTGAGCGCGTCCCGGAGACGGTCTGCCTTCACCTCGAGGATCTTGGCCCGGCCATGCGAGGTGTCCGTGAGGATGCCCGCCTGGCTGCCGGTGAAGCTGGCCGAGCGGATGCCGAGGTCGTCGATGGCCATGGCCACGAGGGCCGCCGACATGCGCTCGCCCGCGGTGAGCAGCATGTCCATTTCGCGGGTGTCGCCCTTGATGGGCAGCTCGCCCTTCTTCACGGCCTTCTCAGTCGGCGCGCCCTGGTTGGTGAGCACGGCGTTGGCAAGGCGGATCAGATCGTCGGTCGTCTTCCCCATGGCCGATACCACCACGACGACCTGGTTGCCCCGCTTCACGGTGCGCAGCACATGGTCGGCGACGTTTCGAATGCGCTCCGGGTCGGCCACCGACGAACCGCCGAACTTCTGCACGATCAGACTCACGAGGCGCAGACGCTACAGCGGGCCGACATCACCTTCGGATCGCGTTTCAGCCCACCGTCGTGGTCGTCGCTGCGTCCACGGCGAACTCCCGCTCGACCCCTACCCCGGCCCGGACCTCGCCCGGAATGGTCGTCGAGGTCGTGGTCGACGTCGTCACCTGCTTGCCGGCCGCAAGGAGCGCGGTGATGTCCGATCGGCGGACAGCGTCGAGGATCGGGAACGGGTCGATGGCCGGGCCGCCACCGGGATGGATCTCGAAGTGGACGTGCGGAGGCGTGGTTACGGCGTTGCCCGTGTTGCCCACGTACCCGATGACCTGGCCCGCTTCGACCACAGTGCCATCGTCGACGCCGTCCTGGAAGGCTGATAAATGCGCGTAGTAATACTGCGTACCGTCGGCGGCGACGAGCCAGAGCTTGTTCCCGCCGAGCACGCCGACGCCCTTGCGCAAGATCACGCCCCGGTTCGTCGCCACCAGCGGCGTCCCCTGGCTAGCGAAGACGTCGGTGCCCTCATGCAGGTGGTAGTACGGCGTGCCCACCATGCGAGGCGCGCCGAACGTGTCGCTGAAGACCGTTGGACCCGCGACCGGGAACACGAATCCTCCGAGTGCGATGGCCATGCCGCTGTTGACGAAGCTCAGCTGCTGCTGCACCTTGGCCAGCTCCTCGCCGACCACGGCCTGCTCCGCCTTGAACGTATCGATCTGCGCCTGCGTCTGCGCGACGAGGACGTCGAGCTCGGCGATCTTGCCGTCGAGCGCGCGACGCTGCGCCTCGTAGTCGTTCATAAGCGCAGCGTCGTTCTTCTGGGCCTGGGATACGAGGTCGATGCGCCGGGCCAACGCGGTGACGTCCTCCGATCGCAGGAGCTGATCGAGCACCTCCACCTGCTCACCGGCATAGACCCGCAGCGCCCGGTCGCGAACCTGCACGCGCAACCCGTCGACCCGGCTGACGAGGCGGGTCTGGTCGGCTCGGACGGCGTCGATCTGCGTCTTGATCGTCTGGAGCGCGTTCTCGGCTGCGGTCACCTTCAGCTGTGCCGCATCGGCTTTCGCCTGCGCGTCGGCCACCGTCTTCTTCTGTGCCGCGGTGAGCTTGAAGAGCAACTTCTCGAGCGTCGGGTTGCGCACGATCGTCTTGCTCGGCGGAAGCACGGGGATGAAGGGTGGCGGCGGCGTCTCGGATGTCGCGTCGTCGTTGCCGACATCCCCGATCGCGGGGAGAACCGTGGACGAGCTCGACGTCGTCGAGGCGGTCGTCGTCTCCGTCGATGTTGTCGACTCGTCCGGCGGCACCGTGGTCTCGGACGTCGTTCTCGTCGTCTCGGGGACGAGCAGGATCGCTCCGCCCGCCCCAGTCGCAGGTGGTGTCGCGATCGGCGTCGTCGGAGCCGGCGTGATCGAGGCCGGCACCGTTGGTGGTGGCAGCGA
>JAYTFI010000713.1:0-3549 GCA_043734485.1 Acidimicrobiales bacterium
GAGAGGTTGATGAGCACCACCGAACCGGCCGGTATCTCGCCCGACCGGGCCGCGCGCGCCACATAGGCAATGGCGTGCGCCGACTCGAGTGCGGGGATGATCCCCTCGGCGCGGGCCAGCAGCTGGAGTGCGTCGAGAACCTCCTCATCGCTGGCCGGGACGTAGGTGGCGCGCCCGGTCGACGACAGGAACGCATGCTCGGGACCGACACCGGGATAGTCGAGCCCGGCCGAGATCGAGTGCGCCTCGAGCACCTGCCCGAACTCGTCCTGTAGGAGGTAGGACTTCATCCCGTGCACGATGCCGGGGACACCGTGGCCGACGGCCGCGCCGCCTTCGGGCTCGACGCCGATCAGCTTCGCGGTCGTGTCGACGAAGCCGCCGAACAGGCCCGCCGCGTTCGAGCCACCACCAACACAGGCCACGGCGTAGTCGGGGTCGGCGCCGTCCAAGATCGTCCGGCACTGCTCCCGGGCTTCGTCACCGAGGATGCGTTGGAACTCCCGCACCATCCACGGGTAGGGGTGCGGGCCCATCACCGAGCCGAGGAGGTAGTAGGTGGTGCGAACCGAGGCCAGCCACTCGCGCATGGCATCGTTGACCGCGTCCTTCAACGTCCGCGAGCCCGATTCCACGGCATGCACGGTCGCTCCGAGCAGCTGCATGCGGAACACGTTCAGTGCCTGGCGCTGCACGTCGACCGAGCCCATGTAGACGATGCACTCGAGCCCGAGCAGCGCGCACGCCGTCGCCGTCGCCACGCCGTGCTGTCCGGCGCCAGTCTCGGCGATGATGCGCGACTTCCCCATCCGCTTCGCCAGCAACGCCTGGCCGATCACATTGTTGATCTTGTGGGAACCGGTGTGGGCCAGGTCCTCGCGCTTCAGCAGGATTCGGACGCCGAGCTCGGCACTGAGGTTGTGACATTCCGTGACCGGCGTCGGCCGGCCGCCGTAGTCGCGCAGGATCCGCTCGTACTCCTCGTGGAACGCCGGGTCCGCCCAGGCCGCCCGGAACGCCAGCTCCAACTCTTCACACGCGGGAACCAGCGTCTCGGGTACGTAGCGGCCGCCGAACTCGCCGAAGCGGCCGGCGTCGGATGGATCGCCCATGAGGCTGGCCCGGCCGCCGGCGGAAAGGCCGGACGGGGTTGTGCTCGCAGGGGGGCTCGCGGGCGCGCTCGTGGAAGGGTTCGGATGGTTCACGTCTTAGAGCTCCTCTTGCCAGTCGTACGGGGCGCTGGCCTGACCCTGGTACACGGGTAGGGCGGCGGCGGCCGCTCTCGCGTTGGTGATGAACGCCCGCACCCTGCGGGCGTCCTTGACGCCGGGTCCGGACTCGACGCCGCTCGACACGTCGATGCCCCACGGCCGGACACGGACGATCGCGTCGCCGACGTTCTCCGGGCTCAGGCCCCCGGCCAGGATCAGCTTCTTGCCGTCGGGCAGCCCGTCGGTGAGCGACCAGTCGAAGAGGAGACCGGATCCGGGCGTGGGGTTGTCGATCATGATGATCTCGACGGGGTAGTTGCGAGCCCGGTCGATGGCCCGGTCACCGGCTGGGAAGGCCTGGATGACGAGTGGGAGCGCTTCGGCCACGAACGTCGTCTGAGCGACGGTCTCGTGCCCGTGCAACTGCGCGCCGGTGAGCCCGGTCCGCTGCACGATGTCGACGACCCGCTCGGGCGCCTCGTCGCGGAACACGCCGATCGTGGCCACCTCGGGCGGGAGGCGCTTGACGATGTCGGCCACCCGCAAGGGTGCGACCTGGCGGGTCGAGCCCGGCGCGAACACGAAGCCGATCGCATCGGCGCCCATCGCAATCGCAAGGAGGGCGTCCTCTTCCGACGTGATGCCGCAGATCTTGACGAACAGTCCGTTCGTGGCCAACTCGTCGGCGCGCATATGGATCATGGCGATACGCCGGTGAATCCGACGGAGCCCGATCGCAGTGCCGCCACCGACGCGGCCGGATCACCTGACGTCACCAGCGACTCGCCCACGAGCACGGCATCGAAGCCGGCGGCGGCGAGTGATGCCGCATCCTCCGGACCCCGCACCCCGGACTCCGCAACCCGTGTGATCGAGGCCGGCATGGCCCGCCCGACCCGCAGCGCCCGCTCATGGTCGACCTGAAACGTGTGGAGGTCGCGCTGGTTCACGCCGACGAGCGTCGCGCCGACCGTCTGTGCGCGTAGAAGCTCCGCTTCGTCGTGGATCTCCACCAGTACATCGAGCCCGACCGCGAACGCGAGACCGTGGAACGACTCGAGCTCGCCATCGCTGAGGGCGGCGGCGATGAGCAGCACGGCGTCGGCACCCATGATGCGGGCATCGAGCACATCTGCCTCACAGACGGTGAAATCCTTGCGCAGCACCGGCAGCGCGCATGCGCCGCGGGCTGTTCGGAGGTCGGCGATCGAACCGCCGAAATTGGCGGCATCGGTGAGAACGGAGAGGCAGGCCGCCCCGCCGAGCTCGTAGCGGGCGGCAATGTCTGCCGGATCGAGAGCGGCATGCAGGTCACCTCTCGATGGCGAGCGACGCTTGATCTCGGCGATGACCTGGAGGCCGTCACGCTGCAGTGCGGCCCGAAATCCACGGGTGGGCGCCATGTCAGCGGCCTGCGCCAGCAGTCCGCTCACCAGTCGAGAATCCGCCGCAGCGTCGGCGCGGTGCTGATCGATGATCCGGTCGAGGTACGTGGCGCGGCCCGGGGATGCCTCGCTGCGGGGCGCCGTTGTACCAGACACGATGCCGAGGTTAGTGGGGACCGTCCTCCAACCTCGGCTCCAAATCGGAAGGCGCCTGCGGTCAGTTCCACGCGTTGGCCCCCAGCGGGTGCCACGATGGGGCCATGCCGGCCAGTGACAACGGAACGATCGTGGTCGTCGAGGACGACACGAGCATCGCCGACCTCCTCGACATGTACCTGCGCCAGGCCGGGTTCCGGGTCATCCAGGCATCAACGGGTGAGGCCGGCCTCGGCGCCGTCGAACGGGAGAAGCCCCGCATGGCCATCCTCGATGTCGGGCTTCCCGGCAACCTCGACGGGCTCGACCTCTGCCGTCTCATCCGGGCCAAGAACGACATCCCGATCCTGTTCCTGACGGCACGCGACGGTGAGATCGACCGCATCCTCGGCCTCGAGATGGGCGCCGACGACTACGTCACGAAGCCGTTCTCGCCTCGCGAACTCGTCGCCCGGGTGAAGGCGATCCTGCGCCGCGCCGATGGGCCGGCCAAGGAGACGCGGCCGGAGGCGCTCACCGCAGGCGGCGTCGAGGTCGACGTAGCCCGCCGTGAGGCCCGCGTCGGCGACGAAGTGATCGCCCTCGCCACGCGAGAGTTCGACCTCCTGGCATTCTTCGCCGGCAACCAGGGCCTCGTGCTCAGCCGCCAACAACTCCTCGACGGTGTCTGGGGCGTGGGCTGGTTCGGCGACGAGCGCACCGTCGACGTCCACGTCCGCCAGCTCCGCAAGAAGCTTGGCGACGCGTTCCCGCTGAAGACCGTCTTCGGTGTCGGCTATCGGCTGAACTGAAACGCG
>JAYTFI010000714.1:0-1653 GCA_043734485.1 Acidimicrobiales bacterium
CGACGCGGCCGAGCCCCGACGAAGCACCCGTGATCAATGCCACCTTGCCACTCAACCGACCCACACGTGCCTCCGACCCTGCGTTCGAACGAGTGACCATTCTAGCGGGGGTTTCCTGGCTGTCCGGTTGTGAGGTGGCGCTATCCCAGGTCAGGCATGGTGTGTGGAGGCGGCTGCTGTATTGTCTATGTCATCGTGAGAGGGCATGGTCACCGAGTTCCAGGTGTCCTGAGGCCAGGCTCACCGCGCCGTCTATCGAGAACCCTCTCGGCACGGAACAGGGGGGCAAAGGCAACGCCGAGCAGCGGGTACGGGAAGACGACGAACATGGTTGCGGCGATGCCGAGATGGAGCAGCCAGGTCGCCGCGACCCACGCGGTGCGGATGCGTCCGCCGAGCAGGGCGACCGGGGCCACCAGCTCGATCAGCACGGTGGCAACGGCGGCGGGAGCCAGTACCCAACCATTCTCAGCGAGAGGTCTGGCGAGTGGCGAGTAGCTGCCGCCCAGCAGCCCGATCCGTGCCGCAGAGTACGCGACGTGATTTCGCAGCGTGTCGCCGGTCATCCACTCCGGGCCACCGACGCGGAGTTTGGCGATACCCGCGAGGACATACGTCAGCACCGTCACAACAGCAGCGAGCCGCACTGGCCAGCCGTAGCGGGAGCTGATCGGCGGTTGTGCGGAACGCTTGCGCCGACCGGGTACCAGCGCGTCGGCGCTGCGCCCAAGACCGATGATGGCGACGTGAATCACCATCAGATTCTCGAAGTAGAGCAGCTGTCCCCACGAACTGCGGTACGTGGTCACCACGAGCAGGAGCAGGGCGAAGATCGGCCCGGTCCATCGAAACCACCATCCGGTGACGAACGCGACGCCGCAGCCCACGTTTGCGACCATCAGGACCGCGTACAACGGGTCGGGAAAGGGTCGGTCCAGCCATGACAGCACGCCCACCGGCTCGAACCGTGACGGCGATGCATCGGTGAGGGAGAGGAAGGCCGGATACCGCACGATGAGGTAGCCCACGACGACCAACCCGGTCAGGATGCGAAGGACGGCCAGCCGCTCGGCCGGGGCAGGCGCGAACATCCAGGTGTCCACTCGTCGGAGAACGCTCATCACGGCCCGGCCTCGCACTCCGCGTGCACGGTCCGTCCGCGGAGCGACTCGTCGCCGATCGTCCAGGCAACGATGTCGTGGCGTTCCTCGACGACTTCGATCTGGGTCACTGCTGATGACGTTCGCCGTGCGATCTCCTTGCAGAGTTCGTCGGCGCGGCCTGTGGCTACCGCCCGGGCAACTGCGCTCTCGGCGATGAGCGGATCATCGGTGTCGGCGATGGCTGACAGCGACAGGCGGTGCATCGTGCCCGCCGCGTCGTACCCAACGGCAGTATTGATGGTGGCCACCCTGCCCCGAGCGCTTGCGTACACCGGGTAGGTGGACAGGGGGAAGCTGTCGCGGTCCCGAACGGCCGGTAGAGCCACGGCCGCGATGACGCACACCACCACGAGCCTGCGGAACCAGCCGGGATCTTCGGCCATGCGCCCCAAGCTAGCCCGGTTGTTCCAGTAGGTCGAGTGGTGTCGACGGCTATCCCCGCTCCCAGTAGCGGCGAAGTTCCCAATCGGTGACCGTGTGGTTGAATGCG
>JAYTFI010000715.1:0-5107 GCA_043734485.1 Acidimicrobiales bacterium
CATCCACCGGCGTCCGATGACGTCCGGGGCCCTTCCACCGGTGGCGGCGGGACCCATGGCTGAGGTGCACTTGACGGTCGACGGCACACCTGTCGCCATCGACATCGATCAGTCGTCAAGCCTGCTCCGTGCGCTTCGCGACGCCGGCTTCACAGGCACCAAGGGCGCATGCGAACAGGGTGAGTGCGGATCGTGCTCCGTGTTGCTCGACGGCGCACTGGTGTGTTCCTGCCTCGTGCCAGCCGCCGTCTGCGAGGGGTCGACCGTCGTCACCGTCGCGTCGATCGCGTCAGCTGATCTCGCCGACGCCTTGGCTCGCAACGGTGCCGTCCAATGCGGATTCTGCACACCCGGGTTCGTCGTCGCCGCCGAGGCCCTCCTCGCCCTTCCCGCCACCAACCCCACGGGTCTCACCGAGCAGGCCGTGCGAGACGGCCTCGCCGGGAACCTGTGCAGGTGCACAGGCTATGACGGGCTCGTGCGGGCCGTCCTCGAGACCTCGACGAATCGAGTCCCGTGAGCGCGACTGTGCAAACGGCCACGCGTTTCGTTGGTGTGTCAACGCCACGGCCCGATGTCCCGCCGAAGATCGACGGATCCTTCATTTTCTCCAACGACCTGTCGGTCCCAGGCATGCTCTACGGCGCCACGGTGCGCAGCCCGACACCACACGCTCAGATCATCGGCATCGACGTCCGTGCCGCAATGGCCCTGGACGATATAATCTGTGTGCTTACTATTGAAGACGTCCCCGGGGACCGGCGGATCGGGCACATCGTCGCCGATCAGCCCGTGCTCGCCGACACCGTCGTGCGTTACCAGGGCGAGCCGGTGGCGTTCGTCGTGGCTCGCACCCAGGAGCAGGCGTGGCGGGCCGCAGACGCGGTCGTCGTCCGCTACGACCCGCTCCCCGTCGTCGATGATCCCGAACTCGCCCTCGATCCTGACTCGCCGCGCGTCCATCCCGAAGGGAACCTCGTGCGAAGGCTGCACCTCCGCCGGGGCTGCAGGGAACTCAGCGCCGCGGTTGAGGTCGCCGGCGGGTGGGAGACCGGTCGGCAGGATCAAGCCTTCCTCGGACCGGAGAGCGCCCTGGCGCAGCCCGACCCCGACGGCGGTGTCACCGTGCAAGTCGCAACGCAAGACCTCCATGCCGACCAGGCACAGATCGCCGCCGCACTCGGCCTCGACGAGCACCTCGTTCGGGTGGTCAATTCCGGCATCGGTGGCGCGTTCGGCGGCCGCGAAGACATCACTTCGCAAGTCCATCTCGCCCTCGCCGCGCTGCGCACCGGACGCCCGGTGAAGACCACCTACCGCCGAGGAGAGTCGTTCCTCGCGCACCCGAAGCGCCATCCTGCACGGATGCGCTTCCGGATCGGGGCCGATCATGACGGAACCCTGCGGTACGTGTGGGCAACGCTGCTGCTCGACGGCGGCGCGTACGCGTCGACGTCAGGACCGGTACTCGGAACGGCCTGCTACTCCGCCGCGGGGCCGTACCGGGTGCCCGCCGTCGATATCCTCGGCCAGAGTGTGTACACGAACAACCCGATCGCGGGCGCGATGCGCGGATTCGGGGCGGTACAGGCGTGCTTCGGCATCGAGTCGACTATGGATCTCCTGGCAACTCGTCTCGGGATGGACCCGATACAGCTCCGCCGGATCAACGCGCTACGGCCAGGCGACCCGTTCCCGACATCCGGGCAGATCTGCGGACCATCCACACCGGTGCTCGAACTGATCGACCGCTGCGCAGCCCTTCCCATGCCGGCCGCGCCGCTCCAGCCCTTGCTGCCCGGGGGCAGTGGCGGCACGACGCGCGGTGAGGGCGTGCGCCGCGGCGTCGGCTTCGCGCTCGGCGTAAAGAACACGCTCTACGCCGCCGGCGTCCCCGAGCACGCAACGGCGAGGATCCGCATCGCCGGAGCCGGCGTCGAAATCGTGTCAGCCGCAGCCGAGTGCGGCCAAGGTATCGAGTCGGTACTCATTCAGATCGCGCGCGAGGAGCTCGGGGGGCTGCCGGTTCGTGTCGGCCCGGCCAGCACCGAGGCCGCCCACGCAGGCTCCTCATCGGCCAGCCGCCAGACGTGGATGAGCGGTGCCGCGGTCCGCCTCGCGGCGATCGACGCCCGCACCGAACTGCTCGCCACCGTCGCCGAACGCTTCGCCGTCGCAACCGATCAGGTCGAGCTCGCCGACGGATCCGTGGTCGTCTCCGGACGAAGCATCGGGCTGCACGACGCGCTCAGCGATGCGATGCTTGACATCGAACGCACCTATGACGCTCCCCCCACGGAGCCGGGCGACCCGCAAGACGGACAGGGCGACGTGCACGTTTCCCGCATGTACGTCGCCCACCGCGCAATCGTCGACGTGGACGTCGACCTCGGCCTAGTGCGCGTCGTCCAGGTGGCGACGGCACAAGACGTAGGCCGGGCCATCAACCCACGCGAGATCCGCAGCCAAATCGCGGGTGGTATTTCGCAGGGCCTCGGCCTCGCATTGACCGAGCATCTCGATGCGGTCGGCGGAATGGTCCGCAACGCCTCGTTCACCGACTACCTCATCCCGACCACGCTCGACATGCCCGAGCTCGCCGTCGATCTCCTCGAGGTGCCCGAGCCACTGGCACCGTACGGGCTGAAGGGCGCCGGCGAGCCACCATCTCTGTCGTCGACCGCCGCCATCGCCGCCGCCGTACGCACCGCCACGGGCCGGCCCGTGCCCCGCGTGCCGATCCGCCCGGACGACCTCGTGCTGTGAGCTGATCGGCCCCAACGCCAATCGCCGCCGGCATGCATGAGCGCGCCGAACCCCTGTCAGAAGCTGCTGGAGCGCTGCCAGAGGTTCACGCCCGATTCGGTGGCGTGACCATTTATCTCGATCAACTCGTCGGCGCTGAAATCGAGCTGCTCGAGTGCACCGATGTTCTGCTCAAGCTGCTCGACACTGCTCGCCCCGATGATCGCGGTCGTAATTCGAGGATCCCGAAGCGTCCAAGCCAGAGCCATTTGAGCCGTAGACTGACCACGCCGCTGCGCAATAGCACCCAAAAAGCGCACCTTCGCGAGATTCTCATCGACCATCATCTGTGGCTGCAACGTCCCGCCGCGGCTATAGCGTGAGCCTTCCGGCACGCCGTCCGCGTAGCGGTCGGTCAAGAGACCCTGCGCCAAGGGCGAAAACACCGCACAGCCAGCATTTGCCTCCTCAAGCACACTTAAGAGACCGTCCTCGATCCAACGGTTCAGCAAGGAATAGGAGGGCTGGTGAATGCGCAACGGCGTGCCGAGCCGCTCTAATATGGCCACCGCCTCACGGGTTCGCTCGGCCGAATAGGAAGAGATGCCGACGTAGAGCGCCTTGCCTTGGCGAACAGCCGTGTCGAGCGCTCCCATCGTCTCCTCGAGCGGCGTGTCCGGATCGAAGCGGTGCGAGTAGAAGACGTCGACATAGTCGAGGCCCATTCGCCGCAAGCTCTGGTCAAGGCTGCTCAACACGTGCTTGCGGGACCCGAACTGCCCGTATGGGCCCGGCCACATGTCGTACCCGGCCTTAGTCGAGATCACCAACTCGTCGCGAAAGGGCGCGAAATCCGTCGCCAGCACTTGGCCGAAGTTTTCCTCAGCGGATCCGTACGGTGGACCATAGTTGTTAGCGAGGTCGAAATGCGTGACTCCGAGGTCGAACGCCCGTCGCAAGATGGCACGGATGGTCGACATCGGCCGATCGCCACCGAAGTTCTGCCACAACCCGAGCGAGATGGCGGGCAGCCGCAAACCGCTCGCACCGGCGGGCCGGTATTGCATCGATGCATAGCGGTCAGGGTTCACGACGTAGCTCATATGCTGCTCCTGTGAGTTCGACATCAGACGGGTTTCAGCGCGTGTTCAGGGCCACGCCGTTGCGCACCGAGATACCGTTCACAACGTAGCCCCTTCCTTCACTTGCCGTTCACTGACCCGCTCTGATGAACCGAGGTGACCATGCCGCGAAACAGGTTCCGATGGGAGCGGCTTCCGTCGCCGATCATCACCCGGATCGCTGCGATCATCCTCCGGGCCCGCAGCAGCCGCGACAGCTTCCGTTGCTGGTGGTCGACGAGCACGCACCTCGGGCACTACAGCTCCCAAATGTCTGGCACACCGTGGTCAACGCACGCAGGCGCTCCCATCGTGACGCGTCCGCCCGATCGGGTGCGTTACTGATTGTGGTCTCGGGTAGCGCCGACTTCGGCGAACTCCCAGCGAAGACGAACGCGTCGGGGCCATCGGTCATCTTGTCGCGTCGTCAGGATAATCAGCGATCGTCGGAGGAACGCTGCGCGGTCTTGTTGAACCTCGACGCTGTGCCTGTCGACCTGAAACAGAACGGTCGTCGTGTTCGACGAGGATCGCCTCCGGGTCCGACGAGCGCCGTGCCGTCCCGATCGATGACCGTCAGCAGACTTCAGCCTTGCTCGTGGCCCATCCCGCGGCGCCGACCCGTTGAGACCCCGCAACAGCCGATCGTTTCGCGCCGTCCACCACCCAGTCACCGACGGTGGCTGACTCGTACTGCAACTCCGACCCCAATACCTGCGGACAGCCCGAGGCCAATGCCGGTGTCGAACTGGTGACCAAAGTCGAAGAACGCGACGGCCTCCTGATCTGGATCGGGTCCTGCGATACGGCCGGAACGCCACGGTCGCTGGACGCCTGACAACCGCTCGCCGGATCGGATGGGAACTACACCACGGCACCGTCTCCGCAGCCGTACTCGTGATGGCATACCCCGCGGAACCGCGATGCGTGAACGTCGAACACCTCAGGTCCGAGCCGCGGCCCCGATCGATTCGTGACGTCCTCGCAGAAGTCGAAGAACGACGCCAAAACAACGCTTCGGCGCTGCCAGCCCACCTCACGCCAGACCCCAGCGTCAACGCTGCGCCCACTCTCAACACGGACGCCGATCCTGTCGACGCGCCATCCGACTCGGACGAACGGCCCACCGGGGTCGCAAACGTACGCCGACGCAAAGGATCCCGCTCGCTCGAAGAACGCGAACCCGGCGTGTGGAAGATCGTCGCGACGGGACACCACGGCCGGGTCTCCCACACCGTGAA
>JAYTFI010000716.1:0-3923 GCA_043734485.1 Acidimicrobiales bacterium
CCCGGACCGGATCGCCCGTGGCCGCGGCATCGAAGAAGGCAGCCGCAAAGACCGTCAAGTCGACCAACAAGGCGCCGGAGGTCAGCCCGGCCGGCGACATCCCTGACAATCAGGCGTTCGTGCCCTACACCACGAAGTCGGGCGGCTACGTGGTGAGCGTGCCCGAAGGATGGGCCCGCACCGAATCCGGCACGGCGACGAGCTTCACCGACAAGCTGAACACGATCCGGATGGACGCGAGCAAAGTTCCGGTAGCACCGACAAAAGCAACGGTCGAGACAACGGAGCTGGCGCTGATCAAGGGCCGCGAACCGAAGGTCACCGGAGGAAAGGCAACGCTGGTGACCCGCAAGGCAGGCAGTGCGATCCTGCTCATGTATCTGCGTGACAGCGCGGCGAACGCGGTGACGGGAAAGGTCGTGCGGGAAGCGGTCGAACGCTACGAGTTCTGGCGCAGCGGCACCCAGGTCACCCTCACCCTCTCCGGCCCGGTCGGTGCCGACAACGTCGATCCCTGGAAGATCGTCACCGACTCCTTCTCGTGGAAGTAAGCGCGATGACCATACGTCCGCATATGGTCACCATGCCGGCACTCGTCGCGGAGAACCTCTACCGGTTCTTCCATTCCGGCAGCGAGGAAACGCTTGCGCTCCGCGGCGTCTCCTTCGCCATCGAACCCGGAGAGGTCGTTGCCGTCACGGGGCCATCCGGGTCCGGTAAGTCGACGTTGCTCGCGTGTCTGGCTGGATTGGATGAACCGGACGGAGGCATGGTCACCGTGGCCGGCGAGCAGCTCTCACGGCGCTCGGAGGCACATCGCGCGGCCGTACGGGCTCGACAGATCGGCATGCTGTTCCAGACGAACAACCTGCTCGACCACCTCAGCGTCGAAGCGAACATCGCGTTCGCGCAACGCCTCGCCGGACGCCGAGACTCCGCCCGAGCGGCCCGGTTGGTCGACGAGCTCGGCCTCGGTCAGCGGCGGGGCGCACGACCGTCGCAACTGTCCGGCGGCGAATCGGCCCGTGCCGGCCTCGCCGTTGCGCTGGCGAATGATCCGGCCGTCATCCTGGCCGACGAGCCCACCGGAGAGCTCGACACTACGACGGCAGCAACGGTGATCGATCTGCTCCTCGAACGGGCGCTGGCCGGTGCGGCAGTCGTCATCGTCACCCACAGCCCCGCAGTTGCGAAGGTGGCCATGCGCCAGATCCGACTCCGAGACGGTCGAATCGATGACCGCCCGAAAGACGAGCTCGTTGGCGACCTGCGACTCGTCACCGTGCCGTCATGACCACCGCAGCCCTGGTCCGCTGCGACCGAGCCGGTCGAACGTATGGGACCGGCGCCCACGCCGTCGTTGCGCTGCACGAGGCATCGTGCGAGATCGCCCCCGGCCAGCAGATCGCGTTGATGGGCCAGTCCGGCTCCGGGAAGTCGACGCTTCTGCATCTCATCGCCGGCCTCGACGAGCCCACGGCCGGGACGGTCGACTGGCCAGCCCTCGGGGCGAAGAGCACGTTGCGACCCGGCCTGATCGGGATCGTGTTCCAGGCTCCCTCGCTACTCCCCCCGCTTGATGTGACCGAGAACATCGCACTACCCCTGCTGTTGTGTGGCGCATCCGAATCTGCGGCGCGCGCCGCGGCCATCCACGCGATGGAGCTCCTCGGTCTGCACACGCTGGCGCGCAAGCTGCCCGAGGAGCTCTCCGGAGGCCAGGCTCAGCGGGTGGCCATCGCCCGGGTGCTGGCCACTCGACCTCGCCTCATCCTCGCCGACGAACCAACCGGCCAGCTCGACTTCGAAACGGCGACACACGTCATCGACGTTCTCCTCCATGCCGCCGCCATCACCGGTGCCGCGCTGCTCCTCAACACCCACGATCCGCTCATCGCCGACCGACTCGCTATCCAGTGGGAGATGCGCGACGGCCGCCTCTATACGGACCGGGCTCGCAAAGATCTCGCCCGCGCGTTCGTCCGCGGGGACGCCCACGCTGAAGACCACCTCACCCTGAAGACCGAGGAATCACCATGTTCGTGACCCCATGGCTCACCGGTCTGCTGCGCCATCGACGCGGCCGCATCGTCGCATCGACCATCGGTGTCGCCATCGCCGTCGGGCTGCTGGCCACGATCGGCGCGTTCCTGTCCGCGTCGAAGGCCACGATGACGGCCCGGGCATCGTCGAGCGTCAGCACCGACTGGCAGATCGAGGCACAAGCGGGAGCGGATCCGGCCGTCGTCCGGGCGGCCGTGAAGTCCTTTCCCGGGCTGCGCAACGTCACCGAAGTCGACTTCGGTCAGACCACGGGCTTCGAGCTGACGAAGGACGGATCGACCCAGACCACCGGTCCGGGCGTCGTGCTCGCACTCCCCGCTTCCTATGCCCGGACGTTCGCAGGATCGGTCCGCACGCTCTCCGGTTCCGATACCGGTGTGCTGCTCGCGCAGCAGACCGCGGCGAACCTCCACGCCGCGCCCGGCGACACGGTCACGATCGGCCGTCAGGGATTCCCGGCGGTGACCGTGACGATCGATGGCATCGTCGACCTGCCAACCGCCGACTCGTTCTTCCAGAAGGTCGGCGCACCGCCGCAATCGCAGCCGACGGCCCCACCGGACAACGTTCTGATCCTTCCGCCCGCGCAATGGCACACGTTCTTCGGCCCTGTCGCGGCCGCCCGACCCGACCTCGTCACCACACAGTTCCATGCCGACTTCGCCCAGAGGCTTCCCGTCGACCCTGCCGCCGCCTACTCGACCGTGATCGCGCAAGCCCACAACCTCGAGCTCAAGATGGGAGGCACTGGACTGGTCGGTGACAGCCTGGGCGCCGAGCTCGGCAAAGCACGCGCCGATTCGCTCTATGCCCAGGTGCTCTTCCTGTTCCTCGGCGTCCCTGGGGCCATCCTCGCGGGTCTGCTCACGGTGACCGTGGCCGCGTCGGGCGCCGACCGCCGCCGGCGTGACCAGGCGCTGTTGAGGACGCGCGGCGCCACGATGCGCCAGCTCGTCACGCTCGGCGTCAGCGAAGCCGCATTCGTGACGATTGCCGGCGCGGCATGCGGGCTCGGCCTCGCAGCCACGGTCGGCTCGCTGTCCTTCGGCTCCTCGACGTTCGGCGCGAGTGGCATGACCCTGGCGATCTGGTCAGCCGCCGCCGTGGCCGCAGGTGCGGCGATCGCCGCGTTCTCGATTGCGTGGCCGGCGTACGCCGACGCCCGTGAGCTGACCGTCGCCGATGCCCGTCGAGCCGTCGGCCGAGCGCGCGAACCCCGATGGCTGCGGTGGCGGCTCGATGCTGTCCTGTTGGCGTTGTCCGTTCTCGTGTACTGGTCGACGAGCCGCAACGGTTTCAAGCTCGTCCTCGCCGTCGAAGGCGTGCCCAGCATCAGCGTCAACTACTGGGCGTTCTTCGGACCAGCACTGGCGTGGGTCGGCGGCGCCCTTCTGTTGTGGCGCATCGCCAACACGGTGCTCTCGCGCGGCGGGCGGGGCCTGACTGCGCTCATCCGGCCGGTCTCCGGCAGCCTGGCCGGCACCGTGTCGGCATCGATGAACCGTCAGCGCCGGCTCCTCGCCAGAGGACTTGCCCTCGTGGCCCTCAGCGTCGCGTTCGCGGCGTCGACATCGGTGTTCAACTCCACGTACCAGCACCAGGCAGAAGTCGATGCGGTGCTGAGCAACGGAGCCATGGTCACCGTCGTCGAGTCACCCGGCGTTGTCGTCGACCCGTCGAAAGCCACGGAATTGGCGGGCATCGCAGGCGTCAGGTCGGTGACGGCGATGCAGCATCGCTTCGCCTACGTCGGCGCCGACCTCCAGGACCTGTACGGCGTCGACCCGACGACGATCGTGCAGTCCACCAAGCTCCAGGACGCGTACTTCCAGGGGGGCACGGCCAAGCAGCTCATGGCG